>JAEEUY010000004.1 GCA_016290715.1 Bacteroidales bacterium | reverse complement strand
GAAGGGGGTAGCTGTTCAGTTACCCCCTTTTCGTTTCATAACAACCAATTATAAATAATTCTTTATGACATAGAACTTCAAATGCTGAAAATCCACTATCATTTTCACTGGCAAAAATAGAAAGGAATAGGATTGGAGTGAATGATTATTATAGGGGAAATAACAACTTTTATCTCCCTAAAAAATGGGATATGAAAGGTTATTCTGCGTAAAAAAGTTCTAAAGCAACGGCATCGGCAAACAATTTTCCCGCATTTGTCAGAATGATACTACCGTTTCTTTGCGTATAATGTTCCAACTTCACATTTGCTAACCTCTTCAGCAAATAATTTAACTTTTCTTCGCCAAATCGATTTCGTACTTCCTCTATCTTAATTCCCTCTGAAATTCGTAAATGTAGGAGAACAAATTCGTTATATTTCTGATTTTCGTTCAGTACTTCAAAATTGTATTGTGTCCTCCCTTCTTGGATATCTTTTATATAGTGGATTAGATTCGCTTGATTCCACTTTCTCAGCGTTCCGTTGTAGGAATGTGCTGAAGCGCCCAATCCCAAGTAAGGGGTATCGTTCCAATAGGAAAAATTATGTCGTGAAATGCGTCCGTTTTTAGCAAAATTGGAGATTTCGTATTGATTGAAGTGAGCGGCTGAAGTCATGGATTGCAAAATATTAAAATCGCGTTCGGTGAGCTCTTCAGACGGAAGAAAAGGAGTGCCTTCGCGAATGTTTTTGGCAAGCAAGGTGTTTTCTTCCACCGTAAGGGAATAAGCCGACAAGTGAGAAATAGGCAGCGACAATGCCGTCTGCAGATCTTCCCGCCATTGTGTCTCTTTCCGATAGGCGATATCGTAAATCAAATCAATGGAGATATTGTCAAATCCGCATTCTGCTGCATGGAGGACTGCTTGTCTGGCTTCTTCGGCCGTGTGCTGCCGTTTGAGTAGTTTTAAAATTGGATCTTGAAACGATTGCACGCCGATGCTCAAACGATTAATGCCTATCTCTTTTAAGGAGTGCAGATACTCTTTGTTTAACTGTTCCGGATTGGCTTCAAGGGTGAGTTCTAATGAGTTGTTGAAATGATGGTATTTTATAAGTGTCTGGATGATCATATCTAGCTCACTGGCAGTGCATAAAGAGGGAGTCCCACCCCCAAAATAAAGGGTGCTAATCTCTTTATCGGGGAGAAAATCTTGTGTTAATGCTATCTCTTTTTGCAGGGCTTGCAGATATTCTGTTTTCCTGGTTGTATTGGCTACAGAAAAAAAGTTGCAATATATGCACTTTTGTTTGCAAAAGGGAATGTGTATGTATATACCGCTCATGGGTTTTATAAAAAACAGAAGAAAAGCTTTGATAAATGAGCTTGTTCTTCTGTCTGTATTAGGATAATGTTTTGATTTATTGTACAGTACTCCCTTCTTTTATGTTCTTTTCGGGTTGGATAATCGACAGATGTCCGTCAATGTTTTCTGCCATTAGCACCATTCCATGCGATTTGACTCCTTTTATTTCTTTGGGTGTTAGGTTGATAAGCATTAAAACCTGTTTTCCTACAAGGTTTTCAGGTTCATAATATTCAGCGATTCCGGAAACAATTTCGCGAACATCGGTTCCTGTATTCACTTTGAGTTTGAGCAGTTTCTTTGTTTTGGCAATTTTTTCCGCCTCCAACACAGTAACAATACGCAAATCCATTTTTTGGAAATCATCGTAAGAGATGTCTTCCTTGGCCGGTTTGGAAGGTTGTTGGGCGAGAATAGCTGCTTCTTTCATTTTCGCAAGTTTCTCAATTTGTGCTTGAATGGTTGCATCATCAATTTTTTCGAACAGCAGTTCAGGCTGGTTAATCACGTCTCCCGCTTTGAGCAAATCGGTGCGACCTCCATCGTTCCAGTTTTTATTGTTCAGATTCAGCATGCGTTGCAGTTTCTGTGCGGTAAATGGGAGAAATGGTTCGCACAGAATGGAAAGGCAGGCGCAAATTTGCAAGGAGATATGTAAAATGGTTTTAACCGCGTCGGGATCTTCCTTTTGCTTTTTCCATGGTTCTGTTTCGGTGAGGTATTTGTTGCCTAACCGTGCCAAATTCATCAATTCTGCTTGCGCTTCGCGAAAACGGTATTGTTTGATGGAATCACCAATGATTTTAGGAAATTCAGCCATTTTTTGCATGGTTTCTCTTTCCAACTCTGACAAATTCACGATAGGAGGAATGACTCCTTGATAGTATTTGTGTGTCAGGACCACGGTACGGTTTACCAGATTCCCGAAAATAGCCAAAAGTTCGTTGTTGTTTTTGGCTTGAAAGTCGGCCCATGTGAAATCCGAGTCTTTGGTTTCGGGGGCAATGGAAGTAAGTGTATAGCGTAGAGAATCCTGTTTGTCTTTAAAATCTTGCAAATATTCGTGAAGCCATACAGCCCAATTTCTGGAAGTGGAGATTTTGTCGCCTTCCAGATTCAAGAATTCGTTGGCAGGCACGTTTTGGGGAAGGATGAATGAGCCATCGGCATGCAGCATACAGGGGAAGATAATGCAATGGAATACAATATTGTCTTTTCCGATAAAGTGTACCAATTCCGTATCTTCATTTTTCCACCATGTTTCCCAATTCTGGTTGTGTGCTTTAGCCCATTCTTTGGTGGCGGAAATGTAGCCGATAGGTGCATCAAACCATACGTATAAAACTTTTCCTTCAGCTTCTTTGAG
>JAEEUY010000040.1 GCA_016290715.1 Bacteroidales bacterium | reverse complement strand
GGTTGTCACTTTCTTTAAACTCTTCCACTACGACTTCAACGCTGTAAGGAATCTCTTTTTTGTACAATAAAAGGATTTTTTCGCGTATGATTTCCGAAACGAAGAAGCGGGTGGGCCGGTCGGTTAGCTGGTCTTTGGGGAAATAGGGAGGACAGAGCGGCAGTTTGGCTACAATTTTTTGAAGTAAGGTATCAATGTTGATTTGTTGCAGAGCCGATATGGTTACGATTTCTGCTTGAGGCAGCAGGTTTTGCCAATAAGTGCATGCTGCCTGGGTTTCTTCGGGAGTTGCTCTATCTATTTTATTGATTATCAATAAAATAGGAATATTTGTTTTTTGTAGGTTTTCCATCACGTCTTCCCTGTATTTCGTTTCCCCACACTCTACAAGATAGAGGAGGAGGTCGGCGTCTTTGAGTGCTTCATTGACGAAATGCATCATCATTTCTTGCATTTTATAAGCAGGATTTAAGATGCCGGGAAGGTCGGAATAGATGATTTGGAAATTTTCCCCATCCACAATTCCTTTGATTCTATGGCGGGTGGTTTGTGCTTTTGCGGTAATGATAGAGAGGCGTTCTCCGACGAGTTGGTTCATAAGGGTGCTCTTTCCTACATTGGGGTTTCCAATGATGTTAACGAAGCCCGCACGATGGTCGGAAGGAATGGGAGTGTTGAGGTCGTCGAGGAGCATTAGTCGTTGGATTTGATGGTATCCGTGTTGATTTCAAGGATTCTCCGTGGATTTTTAGGCCGTAGAATGTATTTGGGTGTGTTTTTTTTAGCAGATAGAGTGTCGGTTGAAGCGTTTGTGCTTGGTTGTGAAGGGGTTATGTCGTTGCTTTTGGAAGCTGTTTTTTGTTTCGGTTGTTCGGGAGTCTCTGATGCTACATCCGCAGTTTCTTGTGGAGAAAGGGTGTCCAATGAAGAGGGAGGGAGGATTGTATCTATGATTGTAACAGGCTGTTGTGGTTCTGTTTCCGAAGAGGTAACAGGGAGTTTGTCAGAATGGATTTGCTGATACAAAAAATACCCTCCAGCAACGATTATCAATGAGGTAAGGGTGGTAATAACAATGGATTGTGCAACACTCAATCCGCTTTTCCATCCCATTTTTTTGCTAAAACTCTTCCACGCTTTGTTGGAATAAGGATAGTTTTTGCTATTGATTTTTTCTTTAAATAATTGGTCAAAATTATTTTCCATAATTTTGGGTATTTTCGTAAATCATTGATTTTAATTTTGTTCTGGCATAATTGAGATGCCAATGGGAAGTTCCTTCTTTAATATTCAACAATTGGGCAATTTCAGTATGAGAGTAGTTTTCAAAAATATAAAGGTTAAATACGCTGCGTGCCATAGGGGGCAGTTGTTGTACCATTCCCAGTAGCTCATCAGTAGATAGTTTGGATAGGGCACTGTTTTCGTCATAATGTTCCATTTCCATAGTTGGAATGGCTTCCAGAGGGGCGGTGTTGATGAGTGTGTTATACTTGCGTTGATAATCGATAATGGCATTTACCACAACGCGTTTGAGCCAAGCATTAAAAGAACCTTTTTCTGTAGTGGTATATTTCTCAAGGTTGGTGAAGAGTTTCAAAAATCCCTCATTGAGCATGTCTTCCGCCTCTTCGTTACTTTTTGCATACCGCATACATATAGCCAGCACTTTACCATAATAAAGCTTGAACAAACGATGCTGAGCCTTCCTATTATTCTGGCGACAATCAGCAATCAGTTGTGCAATCTCTGTCTCATTGTTTGTGCCTTGCTTTAACATAATTATATAACGATAATTTTTAAAAAATCTTTGGGTGAAAAAATAATTTTTTAGAAATTTTCACGGAAATCCCGTTTCATATTATACTTAAGGTCTTGTAATACAGATGCTTTAACATTAATCGTAAAACTCCAGCCTTTTCGGGTGCCAAAGGGAATCCAGTTAAACCGCATTTCCCAGCAATGGAGATCGCGGTAGATATCTATAGAGGTATATGACATATCTTTTTGGGTGAAGTCGTAGCCAGTTGTAAAGCCGATTTTCCACTTTTTCGTAATATTGACATCCCCGCTGATATTTATGGTTTGGATGATTTTCCCTATGTATTTTTTGTCTTTGTTGTCAACCGACATATTGGCTGGATAGTAAATGGGATTCATGTAGTAGTAGCGGTTATCGTTGACACTATAGGAGAAAGTATAGTTCAAGGTGAGAGACCATGGGTTGGAGAAGTCGGGGCGCTTGGTAGGCATACCCAAAGAGTTTTCGGTAAAAAGTTCTTCTTCTGTTGGTGTTTTTTTCTTTTCGGTTTTCCCTTTAAAGAAATCCTGGTTCAAGGTTAAATTTAATCCGATGCTGAGGTCGGTGGAGGAAAATCGGAAAAGACGGTGGTTGGCTTTCAGTTCGGTTTTGTTGATGCGAACGCCCTTTTCGTTGTAGCAGTAAGGATCAAAGCCAATATTGAAAGTGATGTACAGTTGTTTGAACAAAGTGGTACGCCCGGAGATGGTAAACAGCGACCAATTGAGTGAGTCGGCTGCAAAATCGTAATGGCAGTTGAGGGTTAGATTTTCTAATAAAACTATCTTTTTCATGCCCGTGATGGTGTCGCGACGGGAGCGCACCTTCATTTCCAAGTTGTTGGTGATTGACAATTTTGCGATGGCAATGGAACGATCGCCCACCCCTCCGAAAATAGCATTGCTAAAATAGGAGTAGCGCACAGTCTCCCCGGTAATGGTATTAAAATATTCTCCGTATGTTCGGCCACTCAAGTTGGGCGAATAACTGAAGCTCAGGTTGGGGGTGATGACATGCCGCAAAGCTTTCAAGCCCCCCTTCTTGAATTGGTACATAAAATAAATTTTGGTGGTGAGACTCGTCTGCATGTTGAGGTCGTGCAAAGCATAAAAATTACGCTGCATTTTTTTGTTGACAGTATAAATCGAATTGCCCTCTTCGTTGATGGTTGAGTCCATACTTAGCGTCTCCCGCTGCAGATACCATTTTTCTGTTAGGTTGATGGTGGTGTTCCAGTTGATGAGTTTGGCAATTTTTATAGGGATGGTGAGCGGGATGGAATGCCTCATTCCTAAATGCAGGTCTTGCCATGTCTCAGGTTTGAGCAATAGGGAATCTACTGTAGAAAGCCGTGTGGTGAATTGCGAGGTCCATTTAAGGGAAATGTTGTCGTACCACTTCAGTTTTGTTTTATTTTTCTTCCTGAAAGGATAGAATTGGTTTACCGACATGCTTACATCGGGTAAAAGAAAATCCACCATGCCGGTTTTGGTGTTTTGAGTGTAAGAAGCGGTGATGTCGGCGTAGAAAATATTTTTTGCGCTGGTGGATAGATTGACTTTAGACGTGTATTGGTTTGATAAATAATCGTTTACACTGGAAGGATTGTAGGTGTTGAACGTACGGCTAACGATATTGATGAGGGCGGAAAAACGGGTGGTGGGGTGGGATTTTGCATCTTGTTTGTGGCTCCAATAGAATTTGAAGTCGTTGGTGTTGTAGCGGGAAGGGGTATATTTTTCACCGAAAAAGTTTTGGGCGAAGCTAACATCCAATTTGCCGGTGCATTTGTATCGGACGACGTAGTTGGAGCGCACTTTGGCTGCCCAACTACCGTTGGTGTATATGTCGCCGGCAAGGAGCAGGTCGATATTGTCGCTGATTCCAAAATAATAACCAAAATTCTCAAGGTAAAATCCACGGTTGTTGGACTCCCCGATGGTGGGCATGATGATGCCGGAACTTCTTCCTTTTTTTAGCGGAAAGTAGCCAAAAGGAATGGCCAAGGGAGTGGGGATGCCTCCAAAGCTGAGGTACGCTGGCCCCATGACAATTTTGTCGTCAGGAATCACTTTTGCCTTGGTGAATGAAATCTCAAAGTGAGGGTGGTCTAACTCACACGTGGTGTATTTCCCTTTTTTGATGAAAGAGGTGTTGTCGTCTAATCTTTTGACTTTTTCTCCATGAATAAAACCTTCGCCTTCAACGGTGATGACTTGTGAAATAATACCTTTGGTGGTCTTGAAATTATACTTTATTTCATGGGCCTTGAATGAGGTTTCTCCTTGTTTGAAAATGGGGAAACCACTAAAATTCCCAGTGGTATCCGCTACCCCTGTAGCGTAAAGTTCTTGTGAGACAAACCCAATTTCAATGTAGTCGGCATGTAATTCAATATCTTCATAATAAACAACTGCGTTCCCAAACAGATAGGCCATTTTGGATCGCATATCAATAACGATAGAATCTTCCGCTTCATACGTCACGATTTTATCAATGGCACCGCTTGAAATTTTTTTCACGATAGTATCATCCTGAATGATAGTCTTTTTTTGAGATGAATCGGAAAGAAGAAAAAGAGTGTCGGAGGAGGAAATTATGGAATCAATAGCAATAGGCGAGTCGGGGGAGGAAATACCGTTCTTTAGGGTGTCGGAAGAAACTGTCTGAGCGTGTATTTTTAAGCATAACAAACTGATTATTATTACAATGACATATCGCAATAATAATAACAATCGACCGTTAATTATTCGTTGTATCAAGTTTCTTACTATCTTTCTTTTTGTAATAACTTTGCTCGCTAAAAAATTGTCAAAAATACATAAAAATACAATGTATGCAAAACAGAAAAAAGCTGATTTTATTATTTGTTATATTAACTTTTTTTAACGTGCAATCTTTTGCCCAAGCCAAAGATAAAATCGCCAAGGTGGTGATTGATGCCGGTCATGGAGGAACCGACCCCGGAGCAATAGGGGCGAAGGGACAAGAAAAAGATGTTACTCTGGCGGTTGCCCTGCAGTTGGGAAAATTGATTTCAGAAAATTGCAAGGGGGTGGAAGTTTATTATACGCGAAAAACGGACGTTTTTATTCCACTATATACCCGTTCTAAAATTGCTAACGACAAGCATGCCGACCTTTTTATCTCTATCCATTGTAATGCGGCTGAAAATAAGTTGGCACGGGGAACCGAAACCTTTGTAATGGGTTTGCACAAAACCACTTCCAATTTAGATGTCGCCAGAAAAGAGAATGCGGCCATGTTGCTGGAAAAAGACTATAAAAGCAATTATGGCGATTTCAACCCCAACTCGCCTGAATCGTATGTCATTTTTTCTCTTTATACCAATGCTTATCTGCACAATTCAGCACTTCTGGCATCCAAAGTGCAACGCCATTTGTTGAAGTGCAATGGTTTTACCGACCGTGGGGTGCAGCAAGCCGGTTTTTGGGTGCTGCACAAAGTGGCAATGCCCAGTATTCTGATAGAACTTGGCTTTATCTCTAATAAAGAGGACGAGGCTGTATTGCTAAACAAAGATTCTCAAAATGCGATGGCGGTTTCAATTTGCAATGCTTTCATTGAGTATAAGAATCAGATTGAAGGCACGCAAATACCTTTGTTGGCAGAGAAAAAAGTGTCCAAGACAGTGGAAAAGAAGGTGGATATTAGAGAAGAAAATAGGGAGGAAGAGAAATCTGTCAATAGTGAAGAGCAAACAACATCCTCTTCATCTGCCAATGGATTGTGCTTTAAGGTTCAGGTATATGCATCCCCGAAAGAAATTGCTGTTACAGATAAAAAATTTGACGGTATTGCAAATGTAGAAAAGTATTGTGAAAACGAGGTGTGGAAATATACGGTGGGGAGCGAACCGACATTTGAAAAAGCGCAAGCTATCCAAAAAACGCTCAAAGAAAAATTCCCCGATGCATTTATTATCGCTTTTAAAGATGGGGCGAAAATTCCGATAAGTGAAGCACGAAAATTGTCAAATTAGTGCGATAAAGAGAATCGGCAGGATATTTTGCCTCGTTTATGTTAAAAAAACTGTTGTAAAAGTGAAGAGGATGGGCTTAAATCTCAAAACTTAATCGTATTTTTGCAGCCCATAAAAAGAACCATTATGATACAAAGAATTCAGTCGTTATTACTTCTTTTAGCAGCGATAGTTGCCATTGTTTTAATTTTCATTCCAGTCGGTCATATTGTTGATATTGCCACCTCACAGGTGTTGTATGAGTATGATGCTTTTGCTGTGAAATCAGTGGAGGGGGAGGCGGTCGGTGTGTATAGCACGGCATACATCGCTATATTGTGGGCGGTGTCGGCTATATTGTCGCTGGTAACCATTTTCATGTATAAAAACAGGCTTCGTCAAGTTTCCATTAATGGGATTAATATGCTGGTGATTTTGGCAGCAATGGCTATGATGTTGTGGGTATATCCCAATCTTCTTTTCCCTAAACAACAGTTGGTGACAGAAAGAGCCATCGTGGATTTTAATAAATGGATTCTGCTTTCTATCATTCCTGCAGTTTCTTTATTTTTTGCAAACAGAGCCATCAAAAAAGATGAGCGCATGGTGCGTGCCGCAGATCGTTTAAGATAGTTGTTTATGTTCGATTTCTTGGATTTTATTCATTTTGGAGTCGCTGATATTATTGATATACTGTTATTTTCAATAATATTGTACCAATTGTATAAATTATTGAAGGGAACGACGGCTATCCGTATTTTTTTCACGGTGGTGATTCTTTTTCTTTTGTGGAAATTGATGAGTGCGTTTCATTTCAAATTGTTGACGGCTGTTTTGGGTCAAGTGATCAGTGTGGGGGTGATTGCCCTTTTTATCATTTTCCAACCCGAAGTCCGCAAATTTTTAGTGCTTTTGGGAAATACAAGGGTTTCAAGAATTATTAGCGGCCGTTTTCATAAGAAAGGGGATGTGAAAATATTTGCTGAAGAGATTAACAATGTGGTGCGTGCGTGCCGCCGGATGTCGGATTCCAAAACAGGGGCTTTGATTGTGTTTGAAAAAGACACCCCGTTAGATGAGATCATTGCCACGGGCGAGCGTTTGGATGCCATGATTTCGAGAGAGCTGATAGAGAATATATTTTTTAAAAATAGTCCCTTGCACGATGGCGCGATGATTATCAAAAATCATCGCATCTATTCGGCACGGTGTATCTTACCCGTTTCCGATAGGGAGGATTTGCCTACGGATTTGGGTTTGCGGCATCGTTCGGCCATTGGCGTTACGGTTCTTACCGATGCAGTGGCTGTCGTCGTTTCAGAGCAGACAGGCAATCTGTCCATCTGTCAATCGGGCAATATTACGCACGGGATCTCCCCCTTGGTACTTGAAAAAACATTGAACGATATTTTTATGGATTCCGAAGCCCAAGAAAAAGTGGAACATAAAGAAGATAAATAGATGAATACGAATTTAGATCCTTCAAAAGGAAGATTATCAGCGGCGGATACTGAGTTTGAACGCGCGATTCGTCCCGCTGATTTTCATAATTTCTATGGTCAGGAACAAGTCATTGACAATATATCCGTATTCGTTGAAGCTGCCAAGGTGAGGAACGAAGCTCTTGATCATGTGCTGCTATTTGGCCCTCCCGGACTGGGGAAAACCACGTTGTCGCACATTATCGCCAATGAAATGGGGGTGAATGTGAAAGCGACCTCTGGCCCTGTGATTGATAAACCAGGCGATTTGGCAGGGTTGCTCACGAACTTGGAACCCAATGATGTGCTGTTTATTGATGAGATTCATCGCCTCTCTCCCGTGGTGGAAGAGTATCTTTATTCGGCGATGGAGGATTATAAGATAGACATCATGATAGAGACAGGTCCCAATGCGCGAAGTGTGCAAATTGCCTTGAATCCGTTTACCTTGGTGGGTGCCACCACGCGCTCGGGATTGCTGACAGCACCGTTGCGTTCGCGTTTTGGTATCAACTTGCGACTGCATTATTACGATGCTTCTACACTATCCAAAATCTTGAAACGCTCGGCCTCGATTCTGAAAATTCCTTTGAACGATGACGCTGCCTTGGAAATTGCCCGCCGTAGCCGCGGCACCCCTCGTATCGCTAATTTGCTGCTTCGAAGAGTCCGCGATTTTGCACAAATAAAAGGGAATGGCATCATCAATTACGAGATTGCTCAGATTGCCCTTGCCGCTCTCAATGTGGATAAGCATGGATTGGATGAAATGGATAACAAAATTTTGAATACCATTATCGAAAAGTTTAAAGGGGGACCTGTGGGGCTGTCCACCATTGCAACAGCAGTGGGTGAGGACACGGGAACAATTGAAGAAGTGTATGAACCTTTCCTGATACAAGAGGGCTTTTTGATGCGTACTCCCCGCGGTCGTGAGGTTACATCGCTTGCTTATACTCATTTAGGAAAAATAAAAAAAACGGAACAACCAGATTTCTTCTCTTAGCATATAGTAATGATAAGAACTGTTTTAGAAATCATAGGAGAGTATTTTCTTTTTTTAAAGAAAGTATTTACAAAACCGACCAAAGCCTCTATTTTTTTCCGCAAATTAGTGGATGAGATGGATTCCATGGGCGTGGGCTCTTTGTTGATAGTTTGTATTGTCGCCATTTGTATGGGCAGTGTTATTACAATTCAGACCGCCTTGCAAATAGAAAGCAGTTGGATTCCTAAATGGACACTTGGTTTCACGGTAAGAACTTCTGTCGTTATGGAGTTATGTCCTACAATCATTAGTTTGTTGCTCGTCGGAAATTTGGGGTCACGTATTACCTCCGAAATTGGTAGTATGCGTGTTACAGAACAAATTGATGCATTGGAAGTGATGGGTATTAATTCGGCTTCCTATCTTGTATTGCCCAAAATCGTCGCTTCTCTTATTGTTAACCCCATCCTGATTATTATTTCCATTTTCTTCGCTCTGATGGGAGGCTATGTTACAGTATTACTTACAGGTGTAACCTCTTCGTACGATTATATAGATGGGTTGACCTCTTTCTTTAGAATGTATGATATTTATTATGTATTGGTGAAAACAGTTGTCTTTGCCTTTATAATATCTTCAGTGTCATCATTTTATGGATATAGAATAGAAGGTGGTGCATTGGAGTTGGGAAAAGCCAATGTGAATAGTATTGTGGTCGCCAGTTTTTTGATTTTAATGCTTAATTTGGTGATTACACAGATAATGCTGTAAGGACTATAGTTCCATCGTTGCTTCCATTTCTTCAGAGAGAAAATATCCTCCGGGAAAAGGTTCGGTATAATCCATATTTAACCAAATATTATCATTGTTATCTACGTGATAATAGATGGTTTTTTCACCAATAACGTCTTTGAAAAGCGTGTAGCGAATGAGATAGCATACGTTGTCGAAATCAGCCCGATTTTCGAAGCGAAGTTCAGGATAGATATGGTTCGTTGCGCGGACAATACGTACTTGTGCGCCAATGGCTTTGAGGCATGCAGCCATTAATGCGGTATAATCATCGCAATCGCCCGCCAAGGTCTTGATGGATTCATTTGCCGGCGCTATGTATTCCTGCCCTTGGGGGTCGTTTACGTATTGCCATTGGTCGTTGATTTCCTTGAAAATAGCAAAGCATTGAATATAACGACGATAGCCGCCTTTTTGCTCTTTTTTAAAGTGATTTTGGGTGCACTGGTTGGCAAAAGACTTTACTTCTGGTGTGAATTTGGTGGCAGCGATGAATTCACTGCGGTGGGGAAAAGTTTGTTGAACCGCTATGTCGTGTATTGATTTCTCTTGGTTGGATAAATTGGAAATCAATCCGCGGTAATCTTCAAATATATCTTTAAAGCCATAGTGATGGGTGAGACTGCCTATGGTGAGCAAAGCGATGAGGCTTATGGTGATAATCCATAGGAAGTATTTGATTTTTAGGAATATATAGAAAAATAAACTAAAAAGAGCAAGAAACAACAGGATTCTTTCAAAATGAAAACTCCATGTGGGGAAGGGCAGAATGCGGTGTAGAATAATAAAAACGGGCAGGGTGATGATGGTTGTTATCAAAGCGGTGGTTAACCAATCCCACCATTCATGCTGCTCTTTTTTGAACCATGTTTTTCTTTCTTTTTGTTTGACTTTGGGCGACATTTTAGCGAATTCTAAATGGTTTTTAATAATGAATTGCTTAAATAGTGACTGCAATCCTCGAAAGTTTTAAAAGTATGTTCTTCGGGTACAATGTTCGGAATGACATTCATTCGTTGGAGCATATACATCGGTTGGGGTTGTATGATGGTCATAAGAACAGTAACTCCTTGCGCTTGAAGATCTTTTATAGCTGTTTCCATGGCATACAATCCGGATTGGTCCATGAAAGAAACGAGCTTCATCCGAATGATAACGATTTTGGCATCGTTGGGGATGTCGTGCATTACTTCTTGAAAACGAGTGATAGAGCCAAAAAAGATAGGTCCGTTCAAACGTTGGATATAGATTTTGTTTTTTATTTCAGGGGTAAGAACTTTTTCGTCGTCCCATGGTACCTCTTTGTCAAATTGGGTTACGTGATCGGAGTGATAGCCGCTTTCCACCAAGTCGCCGGCACGTTTCATAAAGAGTACGCAGGCTATCACCATGCCAATGCCAACGGCGATGAGCAAGTCAACGAAGACGGTAAGAATGAGTACAGTAATAAGCACTACTGCATCGGCGCGGGGAATTTTAAGCAAGTCGCGGAACCCTTTATAGTCAATAATGCCAAATCCTACGGTGATAAGAATTCCGGCAAGTACGGAGAGAGGAACGTATTTTACCAACTGACCGAGTCCGAGGAGTACGGCGAGTAAAAAGAGGCCGTGTACCATACCCGAAAGACGGTTGCGCCCGCCGCTGTTGATATTCACAACGGTACGCATGGTGGCACCGGCACCGGGAAGACTGCCGAAAATACCAACTATCACATTGCCAATACCTTGCCCTATCAACTCTTGATTGCTATTGTGCTTGGTTTTGGTGGTGTTGTCGGCAACTACCGAGGTGAGCAGCGTGTCAATGGAGCCTAACCCCGCTAAAGTGAGTGCAGGGATAACCGACATTTTTAGTACAGCAAGCCAGTCAATACCGGCAACGGAATGTTTTACGAAAAATGGCATGGGAAATCCAGACGGAATTTCACCGATGGTAAGCCTGCTGTCAAAATGAATGCAAACCGCCACTACCGTCATTACAATGAGAGCAACAAGGGTGGAGGGGATCTTTTTGGTTAACAATGGAAAAAGGTAGATGATGGCCACGGTGCCAAGTCCGAGAAGAAGGGCAGTAATGTCCAAACCACCAATTTTTTCGGGCAACTGTGTAATCATATCCACAATGAGAACCGGCGATTTCATCCCCAAAAGAGGGTAAATTTGCTGGACAATAATGATAATGCCAATGCCGCTCATAAATCCGGAAAGTACAGGATAGGGGATATAGCGGATGTATTTCCCGATCTTGATAACACCAAAGATAATCTGAAAAACTCCACATAAAATAGCAGCAAGAGCCATACTAATAACGACTGTTTCAATGGAATGCGGCTGAGATGTTGCCCAAACGGTAGATATTAATGTGGCGGAAATAACCGTCATCGGACCTGTAGGGCCACTGATTTGGGAGGGTGTTCCTCCAAAAAGGGATGCAAAAAAGCCTAACATCATCGCTCCTGTTAGTCCTGCCAATGCACCAATTGCCCCAATATTTTCAACTTCTTCTATAGAGATAACTCCAAATGCCTGAATGCCAAATGCTAATGCTAAAGGTAATGCTACAATTCCTGCAGTTATGCCTCCGAAAATGTCACCTTTTAAGTTTGTCTTGTCAAAAATTTTCATTATTTATTTTGTTTTTCTTGAATTAAAACGGTCGTTTTGGTTTTGGTAATAGGTTGAATTATTTTTATAAATTATTGATTATTATATTGTTAAATTAAAAATTTGTAAGAATAGTTTTAATCTCTCAAATAAGAGAAAAGGGACTAAAATATGGGGACAAAATTACAGAAAATATAAGAATGAAACGTAAAAATATGTACTTTTGCAAGTTAAAAAATAGATGAGGACGTTGGATAAAATGAATAAAATCTATCAAGGCTGGATGGTGCGGGAATTTATTTAAGGTTTTATGTTTTATAGGCCTCTTCTAAAATAGATGAATTAGAGTAAAGTACTATGAAAATTGCAATTGTAGGTTCTGGGTATGTCGGTCTTGTTACCGGAATTTGTTTGGCTGAGGTCGGATTCCATGTTGTTTGTGTGGATATCAATGAAGAAAAAATAGCTTTGTTGCGGTCTGGGAAATCCCCCATTTTTGAACCGGGATTGGAAGAGATGTTGAAGAATAATTCCCAAAAAGGCAGGTTGAGTTTCACCACTTCGCTTTCCTCTGTTATCGATGAGGTGGATGTTGTTTTCTCTGCTGTGGGCACTCCTCCCGATGAAGATGGAAGTGCTGATTTGAGCTATGTTTTGGAAGTGGCCCGTACGGTGGGAAAAACCATGAACAAGTATATCGTGCTGGTTACCAAAAGTACAGTTCCCGTAGGTACTGCCCAAAAAGTGAAGACCGTATTGCAAGAAGAGTTGGATAAAAGAGGGGTAAGTGTGGATTTTGATGTGGTTTCCAATCCTGAATTTTTGAAAGAGGGTGATGCTATCAACGACTTTATGAATCCGGATCGTATTGTTGTGGGGGTTGATTCGGAAAGAGCTCGGGCAATCATGGAAAAAATTTACAAACCCTTCGTACTGACCGGACACCCTATTATTTTTACAGACATCAGTTCTGCAGAAATGATTAAATATACTGCGAATGCTATGCTTGCCACCAGAATCAGTTTTATGAATGATATTGCCAATTTGTGCGAAAAAGTTGGTGCAGATGTGAATATGGTTCGTAAGGGAATTGGCGCAGATAACAGGATTGGCAGTAAATTTCTGCAGGCTGGCATCGGCTATGGAGGTTCCTGCTTTCCAAAAGATGTGAAGGCATTGATTCATACCGGAATGGAAAATGGTTGCTCTTTGGAAATTCTCCAAGCAGTGGAAAAAATCAATGAACGCCAAAAAGCAGTGCTATTTAATAAGTTCAATTCCTATTTCAACGGGAATATAAAGGGAAAAATGGTGGCCATATTGGGTTTGGCGTTTAAACCGAATACCAATGATATGAGAGAAGCGCCTGCATTGGTTCTGATTGACAAATTGCTTCAAGCAGGTTGCAGAGTGAAAGCTTACGACCCTATTGCTATTGCGGAGTGCAAACGAAAAATAGGAAACATCATTGATTATAGTTCGGATATTTATGATGCTGTAAATGGCGCTGACGCGTTGTTCCTCGTTACGGAATGGGCAGAATTCAGAGTCTTGGATTTTGCTAAAGTGAAATCTTTGATGTCCAATGCCGTAATCTTTGATGGCAGAAATATGTACAATGCAGAGGAGGTGTCGAAGCATCGCATTGATTATTTCCCTATCGGAATCCAGCCTAAAATAACGAAATAATTACAATTCTACTTGTGCACGGGCATAGTCTTCAGGAATGCCAATGTCAATAAAGTAGTTCAAGGAACATTGTGCGTAGAAAGGCAATGTGTCAACATATTTTTCCATTAAATCTTTTTCAAAAGAAAATTTAGCCGGCAGGTTTAATTCTTTTATTAACATGTTGTTTATCATATAGATGCCACCATTAATAGTCCCTTCTCCATTTGCATTGTTTTTTTCTGTAAAGTGGAGAATCCTTCCATTTTCATTAATGGTAACGCTGCCGTATCTGCTTGTATCGGCAACTTGGCGCAGAATAATGCTCAACAAACTATGGTGTTGGATGTGAAATTTTTCCAAAGAAAACAGGTCTGCTTTAAAAAGGGTGTCGCCATTTAGTACCAGCACATTTTCGTTGGTGCAGAATGATAAGGCATAGGCGATTCCTCCACCCGTTCCTAACGGTTCTGTCTCCACGGCATAGTTGATATGGATTGATTTATATTGGGAACCGAAAAATTCTTCAATTTTTTCATGCAAATATCCTACAGATAAAATCACTTTTGTGTAATTGTAATCTATCAGATAATCAAGAATATATGTCAAAAAAGGTCTCCCATTTACGGGAGCCATCGGCTTTGGTACGTCTTTCACCACGTTTTGCAAACGGGTGCCGAACCCGCCAGCCAATATGATTGCTTCCTTGTTGGTCATTGTTGCTGTTTTACATTATAGTAGAGACGCACGGTCGTGTGTCTCTACCGTTCAATTTTCATCTTTCAATTCCCCATTACATTGTCCATGTTTTAAGTCCTTCAGTTACAAATTCGTAGCGTTTCGCTTGGCCGCCAAATTTGCTCAATGCATCAATAACGGCGTAACGGGTAGTAGAAGGGCAATAGAAAAACATGAATCCGCCGCCGCCGGCGCCTGAGATTTTGCCTCCCGAAGCACCCGATTGTAGCGCTGCCTCATAAACTTTGTCAATCAGTTCATTACTGATACTGTCCGCCATCTGTTTCTTGTATAACCAACCAAAATTAAGAATTTCACCAATCGCATCAATGTCCCCTTTAAGCAAAGTCTCTTTCATTTGAATGGCTTGTTCTTTCAATTTGAGCATGGCATCAATAGATTTCTGTTTTTTGGCCTTGACATTTTTTTGCTGGTCTTCAATGATTTGGGCAGAGACATGGCTGGTTGCAGTATAATATAGCACAAGGTTGTGTGCCAACTCATCCATATAGCGTTGCCGGATCCGTAGTGGGTTGACAATAACGTTATTGCCGATAAATTCCATATAGTTGAAACCGCCGAAGGTGGCAGCGTATTGGTCTTGCTTTCCGCCACTCATGGCAAGGTCTTCGCGCTCGATTTCGTAAGCCAAGTGCGCAATGTCATACTCGCCAAGT
>JAEEUY010000039.1 GCA_016290715.1 Bacteroidales bacterium | reverse complement strand
ATATTTGCAGCAATCCCAAACGCAACAAACAAATCATCTGTGTGGTGCGGGATATTCGCGACGTGGTGGCCATCGAAAACACCCATCAGTTCAATGGTGTTTATCATGTCCTTGGCGGCGTGATTGCCCCCATGGATGGGGTCGGGCCGCAACAGCTGAACCTTCAGTCACTCTTTCAGCGTGTTGCCCGTGAAACCGTCGCAGAGGTCATCCTTGCTCTTCCCGCGACGGTAGATGGCGATACCACCAACTTTTACATTTACAAAAATATCCACGAAAAAGTACCCACCATCAGCACCATCGCTCGCGGCATCGGCATCGGCGACGAATTGGAATATACCGATGAAGTAACACTCGGCCGCTCTATCCTCAGCCGTACCGACTTTGAAAAAAATTATCTGAAACGCTCATAAGGTCATGCATTTTATATTCCACCTCCCTGAAATCATCAAAAGCTCTCTCACCATCACTTGCTTGGTGATGCTAATGCTGCTGCTCATTGAATTCATCAATGTAAGCTCTTCCGGAAAACTGCTTGAACGAATGCAGCATCGTCCCATCGTGCAGATTATCATCGCCACCCTATTGGGACTTATTCCCGGCTGTTTGGGCGGTTTTACGATTGTTTCCCTATACACCCACCAGCTTCTCGGATTTGGCGCGTTAGTTGCCGGCATGATCAGCACCTTTGGCGACGAAGCCTTTATCATCTTCGCGTGCAGTCCCAAAGCCACACTACTGCTGATAGCCGCCCTGGTTGTTACTGCCATCCTAGCGGGAATCATCACCCACTACATCTTTCATAGCAAGAATCTTCACAACAGCCACACACACACACTTGAAATACACAACGAACATGATGAAACCGGCGCACACCAACATGGCAAGATACAGCTGTCTTTCCAAAACATCAAGAAAATATCCTTTTCGCGCGCCGTGTTGCTTTTTGGGTTAATCACCTACCTGATTGCTGTCTTCACAGGCACTTTCTCCCACGAGCATGGGGCAATGCCTGATTTAAGCAAGATGAATTCCACAGAAAACCATGCCGAAGCGCACCACGAAAGCTGTTGCGAACACCATCATCATGATGCAGAAAAAGAACATCACTCTTCCACCCTCAACATACTTCAGGATCCTTCACAAGAGACTTTGCTTCCCTACTACCACTGCGACAACAACAATATGGCAGATGAAGAGCACCATCACCACGGTATTCTTTCATGGGAAAATATTATCTTTATCCTCATCGCTCTATTTACACTAATTATTGTAGCCTTTGCTCCAGAACATTTCCTACAAGAGCATTTGTGGGAGCATGTCATCAAAAAACACTTTATCTCCATCTTGCTATGGACTTTCGGCGTGCTCTTTTTCTTGCACCTGCTCTACTTCTTTGTTGATGTGAATGCTTTTGTGGCCAATAATAAATGGACAGGATTAGTGCTTCTGTTTTTAGCCGTACTGATTGGAATTATCCCAGAATCAGGGCCACACCTGATGTTCGTGGTCATGTATTTTAGCGGAGCCGTTCCTTTCAGCATTCTATTGGCCAGCTCTGTAGTACAAGACGGGCACGGTGCCCTCCCCTTATTGGCCTATTCCCGCCGCAACTTCTTACTGATGAAAACGGTCAATATGTTTTTCGGATTGCTCGTCGGATTTTTAGGTTATTTCATAGGATTTTAACAAAACAAATATGACAGGAAAACTATATTTAATCCCGTCTCCTCTTGGAGAAAGCAAATTCGACAATGTTTTTCCCCCATTTAATAGTGAGATTATTCAAGAAATAGACCACTATATCGTAGAAAATGAGCGCAAAGAGCGGCGTTTCCTAAAGAAATTGGGTATCCGGAAACCGATTGATGAGCTAACCTTTTTCATCATGGATAAACATGAAAAAGGCATTGATTATAAATCGTTCCTTGCCCCATGCTTGGAAGGGAAAAATGTAGGGTTGTTATCTGATGCCGGCGTGCCTTGCATTGCCGATCCGGGAAACAAAGTAGTAAGTGTGGCGCATACCTTGAATATACCGGTGGTTCCTTTGATTGGTCCATGCTCTATTATTCTTTCACTGATGGCTTCAGGATTCAATGCCCAGAATTTTTCTTTTTTAGGCTATCTTCCCGCCGAACAAGCCGAACGGGAGAAAGAACTGCGTTTTCTGGAAACGATGATCCGCAAACACAAGCAGACACAGATATTTATTGAAACACCTTACCGCAACAACCATCTGTTTAACTCTATATTAAAAGTTTGTTCTCCTGACTTGCGCTTATGTGTTGCTTGTGATTTGACAATGGAAAATGAATTTATCGCCTCTCAGACCATTGCCAAATGGAAAAAACAGTCCATAGATTTAAACAAACGTCCGGCCATTTTTCTACTGTACGTGTAAATTGACCTGTCGGCAACAGTCGTTACAGATTTTGTAGTCCTCCATTTTTTGATTTCAAGGTTTCTTATGTTGACCTTACGTTACTATGGCGGTGCATCCATGTTATTGTGGTGTTTTCTTTACGGGACAAATATACAATTTTTTGAGTTATGGAGGAAGAAAGTTCGAATTCTTCTGCGGGTGCTAAAATCTTTCATCAAATTGATATTTGACAACATAAAGAATATTCCTCAAAAAACATTTTTATTTATTTTTGCAATCTTAAAATTTTCATCATGAAAATACTAATATTAACCAACAAAATGCCATATCCTGCCAAAGATGGGGGGTCTATCGCGACTTTGTCGCTGGCAAAAAATCTTTGTCGCAATGGGGCAACGGTTGATATTCTTGCAATGAATACCTCCAAGCACAATACAAATTACGAAGACATTCCCGATGAGATCACGCATACCATCGCTATCTCCACAGTAGAAATCAACACCGAAATCAACTTTTTCCAAGCCTTAGGGAACTTCTTTTTCTCCTCCCTTCCCTATAATGCCACTCGTTTCATTTCCAACGATTTCCAGAAAAAATTAATCGAACTTCTTCAAAAAAACTCATACGATATTGTACAATTAGAAGGGGTATATCTCTGTCCATATATCCAATGCATACGCCAATATTCCAAAGCGAAAATTGCTTTGCGTGCCCATAATATTGAACATGAGATTTGGAAACGAGTAGCCCAACACACCCTCAACCCATTTAAAAAGTTGTACCTTTACAATCTGTCCAGACGCATACGCAGATTTGAATCACAATACCTTCAACGCTATGATTTCCTGATTCCCATCACTGCCCGCGATGGCGAAAAGTACCAACAGATGGGGAGCACGGTTCCCCAACATATTGTCTCCACGGGAGTTGATAAAGATAATGCACTGCTCCAAATAGACAATCGCTGGGTGCTTTTCCCAAGTCTGTTTTATATTGGCGCCTTAGACTGGCTTCCTAATCAGGAAGGGTTAAAATGGTTTGTAAAAAACGTGTGGGATCGGTTTTATAAACGCTATCCTGCCACTTTCACCATTGCCGGAAGAAATGCCCCCGCCTCATTGATACACTATTTTAATGAGCATCACATCAATTTTATAGGGGAAGTAGATGATTCATATAAAATATTTGAACATCAATCTATTATGGTCGTACCCATTCTTTCAGGGAGCGGAATGCGAATTAAAATCATTGAAGGCATGGCGGCGGGGAAAGCCATCATTACCACCTCCATCGGAACGGAAGGTATTGACACTACCCATGAAGAGAATATTCTCGTTGCTGATACCGCCAAAGAATTTTATCAATGTCTCGAACAAGTTTACAACGACTTTCATCTCTATCTTCAACTTTCTGAAAATGCACGCACCTTTGTTACAAAACATTTTGATAATGAAATAATTGCAAAAAATCTAATCAACTTCTATACAAACCACCTCTCATGAACATATTTTTGCAAATTATTCTATGGATCTCCATTTTCTTGATATTCCATACCTATGTGGGATTCCCGTTTTTATTATTTCTTTTAAAGAGAAAAAAAAGCAGAAAAACGATAGAAAATATTGATTTTCAAGAAGTAACTATTCTCATGTCGCTATATAACGAAGAAGCGGTTATTGCCCAAAAATTAGATTCCATCTTTCATTCCGATTATCCGTCAGAGAAAATTTTCCTTTTGATAGGTTCCGATCATAGCGATGACCACACCAATGAAATTGTGGAGCGATATACCGCCCGATACCCGAACATCACTTTTCATTCTTATGATGAACGTCGTGGCAAATGCAACGTTATCAATCAATTAATGAAAGAAGTAACTACAGATTTTGTTATTTTCACTGATGCAAATGTTCTATTTACCCCTCAGACCATCTCCGAACTGATGAAAGGGTTTTCTGATCCGGAAGTGGGCTTGGTGGATAGCAACATGCAAAATACAGGCATTAAAGAGGATGGCATATCCATTCCTGAAAGAGCATACATTTCAAGGGAAGTCCGCATCAAAAATTCGGAGGGTGTGCTGTGGGGTACCATGATGGGACCTTTCGGTGGCTGTTTTGCTCTTCGGAAAGAGTTATACCGTCCTATCCCTCAGAATTTTATGGTTGATGATTTTTTCATTTGCATGAAAGTTTTGGCACTTGGAAAGGATGCCATCAATAATGTGAATGCGGTGGTTTATGAAGATGTTTCCAACAATCTGTCAGACGAATTTCGCCGGAAAATAAGAATTGCCACAGGCGATTTCCAAAATCTTTTTTATTTCTTCCCAATGCTATGCTCACCGCGCAAAGGGCTGTCATTCTGTTTCTTATCCCATAAAGTAT
>JAEEUY010000038.1 GCA_016290715.1 Bacteroidales bacterium | reverse complement strand
TTTTGTGAAAAACAGAGAGGGTGAGTGTAGTCTGCAAATTGTGGAATCCTCCCAAATGGATATGAATAATCCACAGCAAAAACAAATTGTGGCCAACGCAACTCATTTTAACCCTGTGGATATGGTATGCAGTTTCCTTACCTGCGACCATCACTATTTTAATCTTCTGGATTTTGTGGATCCTGAAACAGGTTTTATCTCTTCCAAGTCATACGAAGGGAAACCATTGAAAGCCATGGAGTTGCCGGGATTGTGGAATGGCGCTATGGCCAAATGGAACACGATCTTTGTGGAAGTGCCGCTTACCACGTTCCATCCTGTTAAAACAATGTTTGATTTGGAAAAATAGTTTGCCAAAAAATGATGATTATTTACAAAGAATCCTAATTTATTTTGATATGAAGTATAAATTATTGATATTGGGTTTGTTGTTTTTGTGCATGACCAGCTATGCACAAAATCATACGTTTGAAACGGTTAAGAATGATCCATTCAATGTGAAAATTTACACATTACAAAATGGGATGAAGGTGTATATGTCTGTGTATAAGGATGTCCCAAAGATTCAGACCTATATTGCCGTGAGGGTGGGGAGCAAAAACGACCCGAAAGAGACTACGGGTTTGGCACACTATTTAGAGCATTTGATGTTTAAGGGGACGCAGCAAATAGGTACTTTGAATTGGGCAGAAGAAGAGCCGTTGCTGCAGCAGATTGAAGAGATGTTTGAAGTATATCGTTCTGAAACAGATCTGCAAAAACGCATGGATTATTACCATGTTATAGATAGCCTTTCTTATCTTGCCAGTACCTATGCCATTCCTAATGAGTATGTGAAAATGATGAAATTCTTGGGATCCACGGGTACCAATGCATGGACCTCGAATGATAATACCGTTTATACGGAACAAATTCCAGCTAATCAGTTGGAAAACTGGGCAATGGTTCAGGCTGACAGATTCCAACATCCGGTTATCCGCTTGTTTCACACGGAATTGGAAACAGTATATGAGGAAAAAAACCGCTCTCTCACCAGTGATAGCCGTAAAGCGAGCGAGGCTATGTTGGCGGCGCTTTTCCCACATCACCCATACGGAACGCAAACCACTTTGGGCGAGGCAGAGCATTTGAAAAATCCATCCATCAAGAATATCCGACATTTTATAGAAACTTACTATGTGCCCAATAATATCGCCATTTGTCTCGCTGGCGATTTCGATCCCGATGAGGCAGTATTCATTATTGAGAAATATTTCGGGAATTGGCAGCCCAAGGATTTCCCTCGTTTGAGTCCTGTGGTGGAACCTCCTTTTGAACAAATTGAGACGAAGACAGTTACAGGTTTGGAAGCGGCTTTTGTTACGGTCGCATACAGAATAGGAATCCCGGCAAATCATCCGGATATCTATTACTTGAGAATGTTGGATTATTTGTTGAACAATGGTAAAACGGGCTTGATAGATTTAAATATCAACCAGAAAAATTTAACAGCTTCCGCTTCTTCTTATCCGTATGTTTTGGCGGATAATTCAGCCTTCGTTCTCACAGGCAAACCAAAGGATGGACAAACATTGGAAGAAGTTAAGGACTTGTTAATAAACCAGTTGGATTTGATTCGACGTGGCGAGTTTGATGAGGAGTTGATGCAAGCATCGCTTAACAATATGCGTTTGTCGGAAATGCGCCAGTTGGAATCCATTGACGGGCGCGCACGGCAAATGCTGAATGCTTTCACCAATGCGCTTCCTTGGGAAGAGGCCTGCCATTCGGTGGGAATCTATTCAAAAATCACGAAACAAGGAATGATTGATTTCGTTAACCGTTATTTCCATGATAAATATGTGGTGATTTATAAGGAACAAGGTGCGCCAGAGGAGGCGAACAATGTGCAGAAACCGCCCATTACCCCGATTCAGATCAATCGTGATGTGGAATCGGAATTCTTTAAGCAGTTGAAAAACAAGAAAACAGCTTCCATAGATCCGGTATTTGTGGATTTTAATAAGGATATTCAGCATAGTGATCAGTATGGAATGCAAGTGCATACTGTTCAAAATGTTGAGAATGAAACATTTAATGTGTTTTTCCGATTCAATCATGTTGGGGAATTGTTTGATAAGCGTTGGCCTGTGGCGACGGCTGTAGTCCCTTATTTGGCGACAGCAAATAGAAGTGCAGAAGAAGTGCGTCGGGCTTTTTATCGATTGGCCTGCTCCATATCAGTATCGTGTTCAGATGATTATATTGATGTAACTTTGAGCGGTTTGTCAGAGAATTTTGAGGAGGCTTTTGCCTTGATGCAAGAGGTTCTGCTGACCCCCAAACTGACCGACGAAGCGTTCAAAGGGGTGGTTGATAAGATGGTGAAGAATATGACTGATGCAAAAGCCAGTCAGAATAGTGTGCTGAACGCATTGCGCAGTTATGGAGAATATGGACCTGCATTGATTGCGTATTCATTAAAGCCTGATGAATTGACACAATTGAAGGGTGAGGAAATCGTGGATTTGTATGCCACGCTGACGGCATATCCGTTTGAAGTGTTTTATTATGGGCCGTTGAAACATAAACAGTTAATTAATTTTTTGAAGAAAAAAATAGCATCAAAAGGGGAGGGCGTTTCAGGAACTGAAACACAAGAACGCGTATTTAAAAATAAGGAAGTTGTTGAGAATCAGGTTCTTTTTATTCCTTATGATGCTAAACAGTCCCGATTGGTTACCTATACCAGAGGACCTCTCTTTGACTCAAAATTACTGCCGATCATTACCATGTATAATGCCTATTTCGGTGGAGGAATGAGTGCTATTGTTTTTCAGGAAATGCGTGAAAAGCGTTCGTTGGCTTATACTGCGCAGTCGGCGTATATAGCGCCTGCTGAAAAAGACGAATATATGTACAATTATTCCTTTATTGGAACGCAAAATGACAAGGTTACAGAGGCGTGGGAAGCATTTAATACACTTTTTAATGAAATGCCATTGTCGGAAGCTACTTTTAAATTAGCCCAAGAAAGTGTTAAAAACGACATTTCCAATACGCGTTATACCAAGCGTGGACTTCTGTCTTTCTATATTCGCAATCGTGAAAGAGGTTTTGATTACGATTACCGTAGGAATATTTGGAATGCGGTGGATGGATTTACCTTGCAAGATGTCGCCGATTTTAACAAAAAATATGTTCAAAACCAACCGAAAACGTACATGATTTTGGCGAGGGAAGGGGAAATTGATTTGAAATTGTTGGAAGAAAAATTCGGACAGGTTGTGAAACTCTCTTTGAAAGATATTTTTGGTTTTTAGTGCACTACTTTTTGAAAAATATGTATGTTTGCAAGCCGTTTCTATTTTTGAAAAGTTTAATATAACATAATAGTAACCAATTAATTAAAAATTTTTAGCTATGATTAACGAAAGAATGCAAAAGGAAATCAATGAGCAAATTAATGCTGAATTTTGGTCCGCCTATCTTTATTTGAGTATGTCTGCCTGGTTTACACAAAAAAATCTCCCAGGTTTTGCCAACTGGATGTATGTGCAATACCAGGAAGAGATTTCTCATGGTATGAAAATGTTCAGATACATTCACGAACGTGGGGGTGAAGTAACGTTGAAACCCATTGCAAAAGTGGAAACCAAATGGAAATCTCCTGCGGATGCTTTCAAAGCCACTTTGGAACACGAACGCAAGGTTACTGCTTTAATCAATGGTTTGATGGATACTGCTCATGAAATCAAGGATTATGCGACCATCAATTTCTTAAATTGGTACATTGATGAACAAGTGGAAGAAGAAGCCAATGCAGAAGAAATCTTGCACAAGTTGCAAGTAGTTGAAAAAGATCCTGCTGCTTTGTATGCTCTGGATAAAGAGTATGAGAGCAGAGTGTTTGTGGATGCTACCTTGTCTGCGGAATAATATCTATATCCGTGCCAAAAAATATATTCCCCGACAGGTTTTCAGCGTGTCGGGGATTTTTATTTTGATTCAGTGCTGTCAGCGAATAGTGTTTTACAAGTCGGATTGAATCTTGGCAATGATGCTGTGAATATCAGATTTTTCTTGCTCTCCACTCTGCATGTTTTTGAGCGTGAATATATTTTCTTTCATTTCATCTTCACCCGCCATAATAACAAAAGGAATCCCTTTGTTGTTGGCGAAAGTCATCTGTTTGCCAATTTTTGCTTTGTCGGGAAATATCTCTGCGGTAATCCCTGCTTGGCGCAGTTGCTGTAGCGCCTTTAGCGCATAGCGCTCCTCTTGTTCTCCGAAATTCAGTACGAGCACTTTTACAGGACATTCTAAAGAGGCCGGGAATAGTTGCAATTCATTGAGAACATCGTAGATGCGTTCTGCGCCGTATGAAATGCCCACCCCAGACATATTCTTTAAACCGAAAATGCCTGTAAGATTGTCGTAGCGTCCTCCTCCTGAAATACTGCCGATGTTGACATCCGTTGCTTTCACTTCAAAAATGGCTCCAGTGTAGTAATTGAGCCCGCGCGCTAAAGTGATGTCTAATTCAATGGGAGTTTTGATTTCCAACAAATCAGCGTACGCTAACATTTTTCGGACTTCTTCCACCCCTTTTTGACCTATTTCGCTTTGGGCAAAAATAGTGGTTAACTTTTGCAGCTTTTTTTCATTGCTGCCGGTAAATTCAAAAAATGGTTGCAGTTTGTCAATCGCCTCTGCACTGATTCCGCGTTCCAACAACTCCTCGCAAACTTTCTCTCTGCCAATTTTATCCAATTTGTCTATGGCAGTACAGATATCCGTGAGTCTGCCAGCCTCGCACAGCACGTCGGCAATACCGGATAAAATTTTTCTATTGTTAACTTTGATAGTGATACGAATGCCAAATCTTTCAAAAATTTCGTGTGTCATCTGCATAAGCTCCGCCTCATTGAGCAGGGAGTTGCTGCCAATAACATCCACATCGCATTGGTAAAACTCACGGTATCTTCCTTTTTGGGGACGGTCGGCACGCCAAACGGGTTGCATCTGGTAGCGCTTGAAAGGGAAGGTGAGTTCATTTTGATGCTGCACTACAAAACGAGCGAATGGCACGGTCAGGTCGTAACGCAACCCTTTCTCACAAATTTTGGGGGCTAATTTGTTGGCAGAAGGCTCACTCATGTCAACGCCTTGGGTGAAGTCGCCCGAATTGAGAATTTTAAACAACAACCGGTCTCCTTCTTCTCCGTATTTTCCCATCAGGGTGGAGAGGTTTTCCATGGAGGGGGTCTCTATGGGAAGATAGGCATGTTGTTCAAAAACAGTACGAATGGTATCGAAAATGTAATTTCTCCGCAACATTTCGATAGGGGTGAAGTCTCGGGTCCCTTTAGGAATGGAAGGTTTTACATTAGTCATATTGCTATTTTTTTCTGTTTTTTAACGCTTCTCTTTTTTCGTATTCTTTCAAGAATGTGGGAATGGCATTCATCTCAATTCGCTTGTTCAGAATGATTTGTCGCTTTTCATTCAGGATGAACATTTGTGGATTGCCGGATTCATAAATATTATATACTTCCAAATAATCCACATTCCCTTTGTTCCCGCCTACGTTCAACCATGGGAAATTGTTTTCTCTGACATATTTTTTCCAACGTTCGATGTCGGCATCATTGGCAATGCCATAGACATCAAAATTACGCTCTCCGATTCTTTCCAAAGAATCATACACTGCCCGCAGTTTTTTCGACTCTTTTTTACAGGTCGGACAATCGGGGTCGTAAAACCACAAAATGACATATTTTTTGGGTAAGCGGTACGAAGAGTGCCATTTTGAGAAATCATCAGTCATGGAAGTGTCAGGGATAAAGAGTTCTACGGATTGTTTGCCTATGAGCAAGGGTTCCAATCGGTTGGCTCGTTTTTCAAAAGTCTTCAACAAATCTTCGTCAATCCATTTGCATTTCCCTTTCATGTGGTTGTTTTTAACCAGATGAACGAATACGGCATCATGCCCAATTATTTTGCTGGTTTGATAGTTATAGGATAACCATTCCACGATAAACCGGTACATCAAGCTGTCTTTTTCTGCTTTTTCCAAAACCATGTCCATGTACTTGTTGATGGTGTCAATTTCTTGATATTGGAGAACTTTAGTGAAATATTCTTTTATTTTCGGTTCAAAAGTAGGGGTGAAAATCATCCGTCCGTCGCTAAGGTCAATGTTATCCCAAAAGTGAGTCATATAGTAACTGAGTTGGAAATTAGAGTCAATGATGTTGCCTTGTTCATCTTTGGGTGGATCGGGCACCTCGATGGCTTTATATGCCCGTTGCATTTTAGAGAAGAGATAGTCGGGGTGTTTGTTGATGAGATCCCAAATAAAAGCTTCCATGTTTTCATTGAGATCTTTCATTTTTTGAGAATAGAAATCCATGCTATCTTGTTTATTGGCGGATTTAAAACTGTCGTATTTCTTTTTATATTCCGTCAGTTCTTTTTGGGCTGAGATTGTACGGCGTTGGAAACGGAGTAGTTCGTCATTTTCGTCAGAGTTCACATAACTTACGTCATCCACTTTGCCGGTAGTGTCAAGGGAAGCGGAAAAATGCTGGTTCCTGTCGATGATGAAGTCAAGGTAGGGATAATGTTTTTGGCTCACCAACTTGTACATACCGTCTTGGTATGTTTCTTTTCCTGCAAAAGTGAATTGCCGGCCTTGGGGCAGTTGTTTGAAAGTGGTAACAGAGTCTTTTAACATCAGTTTATCGCGGTAGTAGATGGCCAGGAAAATGATGCTGTCTTGCGAGTTGGCGATGTCAAATACAAGATGATGTCCGTCAGAGTTACTGGGGCTTTTACTTTTCTTTTGCGCAAATAATCCGTTAGGAATCAATAGCGTAACGGCTAAAATAAGGAACAATAAACGTTTCATCATAGGTATGTTATTCATGATTTTCAAAGAAGTTTTGAAGTTTTTCTAACGTAATTTGTTGTAAAATTATTTTATGGTTTTGATCAATTAAGAAAGAGGCTGGGGTGGTAAGAATATTGAAATAGTCTTTGAAGTCGTAGTTGGTGCTTCCATCCCCCTCGCAACTGTTGATCCATGTGAGTTGCATTTCATCAACGGTGTTTTTCCATCGTTCCACATCTTCTGTCAGGGCTACTGCAAATACCTCAAAGTCGTACTTTTCAGCATTTTCGGTGTAATAACTCTGCAGAGCAGGAGTTTCAACCAAACAATCGTCGCAATCAGGATCCCAAAACCAAATCAGCGTGTATTTGTGTGGCATATTTTCCGTGCTCTCGGTCTTTCCTTCTTTATTGGTTATTTGTAAAAAAGGAATGATACTGCCATTAAGTACCCGTTTTTTGCGTACAACGTTTTTTTGCAGAATGCGCGCATTCGTCTCGGTGATGAAACAACAGCCATTGGGCTCAAAATAGTTTTCATATAAATAAACAAAAACAACATCCCATTCCGGATTAAAGTCGGTGAGATAGTGCTTGAGCAGCCATTTCAGATAATATTGCCCTATTTCGCTTTTCACATCACAATGCCGGTAAAACAAGTCAATTTTCTTTATTTGTGTCTCCGCACTTTTGTCAGTCGTGTTCTCATTGAAAAATTGTGCAATGTAGGCGTGTGTCAGCGGGAAGTGCAGCATGGGATCACATAGTGGTACGGAATCAAAATACCGGTCAGTATAGGGCTGTCTGTTATTTTGGGCAAAATAGTCGTATGCCATCATTTGCAAAACCACATTGGTGGGTAGTTGTGTGATATAATTGTGTAGTATAAGCTGTTGGTTTTCTGTATTTTCGTTGGATAATAGTGTCAAAAGATTGGAAAAAAATTCGTTTTCTTTCGAATTGGAAACAACGGCATTGGAATAGTTGCTGTCAATAGTGATGCTAAAACGTTTGCTGTCGTGGGCAATAATACCCCAGTAAACTTTGCCATTCTGATTGACAATGTCGTAGTATCCAGGGGCAAGTTGTGTTTTGAAAGTGATACTATTATTCTTTACTTTGGCACTGTCGGCGATAAAGAAATCTTCTCCGCAGTACCCTTTTAAGTAAAGGTTTTTCTCCTTTATATCATTGATAATCAATCGAATGTTATATTTACTCTTTTGCCCGAAAGCACTCATAATACAAGTGCAAAGAAGGATACAGACAATGAATATTTTTCGATACATTTAGTGAATTAATTTAACCAACAAATCAAAAATTTGCAAACGCAAAAATACTTAAAAAAATGACACAAAAGAATGGAATTATCGCCTCGGGTCTTGCAAATGATTTTCAACAGAATCAAAAAATCTTTTGCTGTCCGCTAAACTTATGGACTTGGTGAAAAAAGCGTTAAAAAAATGAGGGAATAAAGCGTTAAGAAGTTTACATTGTTTGAGCGCATTGAAATAAAGTGGTTCATTGCTGCAAGTCGATGATTAAAAACGACTTTGGCTAAAAGAATAGCGCAAGTTTTGTAAACTTTAGCTTTATGAAGTCATTTTTTGTTTTTTTTCATCCACAGCCTTGACTTTTTCTTTTGCTTCTTTGCTTTTGTGGCAAGACAAAAGGAAAAGAAGAATAAATGAAAATAGGTGGCTTCGACCACACCTACATCAAACCTATATTGTGCGATTTATATGTAAACATCTTAATATCATCATATTATCTATATATAAAACTTTTAGCGTACAGCAGTAGTATTTTTTAATTATTTTTGTTTTTTTGTAAAAAAATTAAAAAGTGTGTAGTTTTTTGCAAAATGATGCGTCATATAAGTGTATTGGATTTTTAAATGAAAAAGATGAATTCCAAAGAACAGAAATTTGAAAAATTGGTGAAAGATTATAAAAATACAATCTACACCGTTTGTTATATGTTTTCGAAAGATACAGACGAAATCAATGATCTTTTCCAGAATATTCTCATTAACCTCTGGAGTGGGTTTGAGGATTTCAGGGGGGAGGCAAAGTTGGAGACATGGATATGGAAAGTGGCCTTGAATACCTGTATTTCCGATGAAAGAAAAAAGAAACGGAAAGGGGAGAAAGTATCCTTGGAATTGGCTATAGACCTTTTTGCAGATAATGATAAGGATACGAAGCAGATTCAGCAGTTGTATGCTCGCATCAACCAGTTGGAACTGATGGAACGCGCCATTGTGCTGCTGTGGCTGGATAATCTCAGTTATGATGAAATCGCTGCCATCATCGGCATTTCGGTGAAAAATGTATCAGTGAAATTGCTTAGAATCAAGCAAAAACTAATTCAAATGACAAATAACCAATAATAAAAGCTATGGAAAATATAGAAGTGGATCCTATGAATGAAATGCGAGAGCAAATCGCATTGCTGAAAAGCAAATTGGATAAAGAGAGTATTGTGAATGAGAAACTTTTGCGAGAAATGATGAAAAGTAAAGCGCGCAATATAAACCGTAACGCATGGGTAAGTGTGATTGCTTCGCTTTTTGTCATCGTCATGGCACTGTTTTGTTTCCCTAATTGGGGGCTTTCATGGTGGTTCATCGGGGCAACGGTACTGCTGATGCTTGTTTGCGATTTCTTTACTTGGAAATATCATAAAGATATCAGTGCCAAAACCATGAATGATGATTTGCTCACGGTAGCGAAAACCATGAAAAAACTGAAACAGAATTACCTGAATTGGATTAAGTATGCAGTGATAATGGTTGTCATTTGGTTAGGATGGTATATTGTGGAATTAGTCGCGGATTCGGGTTCTTGGGGGGCAATCATCCCAACCGTCGTTGCTGTATTGGTTGGGGGCATTGTGGGAGGCATTGTCGGTTTTCGCATGCATAAGAATGTGATTGATACGGCGGATGAAATTATTCGGCAGATTGAAAACTAATTATTGTGAAATTTTATAAATCAATTAAATGTATTTTATTATGAAAAAGTTTTTAGCAACATTGTTTTTGCCGTTCTTTCTGTTGGGCGCTTTTGCCCAACAACAAGTGATACCGATTGATAAAAATGTGAAAATCGGTCAGCTGGATAACGGGCTGACGTATTATATACGTCATAATGAGGAGCCTAAGGGACAGGCAAATTTCTACATTGCCCAGAAAGTCGGTTCTATTCTGGAAGAAGAGGAACAACGTGGCTTGGCGCACTTTTTGGAACACATGTGTTTTAATGGGACACAGAAATTTCCTGGTAATGGGGTTATCAAGTATTGCGAGAGTATCGGCGTGAAATTCGGGGCAGACCTCAACGCTTATACTTCTATTGATGAAACGGTGTATAATATTGACAATGTGCCGGTTGCAACAACTCCCGGCGCCATCGATTCCTGTCTGTGGATTTTACACGATTGGGCGGATGGCTTGTTGCTTACAGATGAGGATATAGATCATGAGAGAGGCGTGATTCACGAAGAGTGGCGAAGCCGTTCCGCGGGGAGTGCCATGATGCGCATGTATGAAAAAATTCTTCCGGAAATATATCCTAACAACCGTTACGGACAGCGCCTCCCGATTGGCTTGATGGAAGTGGTTGACTTCTTCCCCTATAAAGCCCTTCGTGATTATTATGAGAAATGGTATCGTCCTGATCAACAGGGAATTATTGTGGTTGGAGATGTGAATGTGGATGAAATAGAGGCTAAAATAAAATCTATTTTCGGAACGATTGCCAAACCTGTTAATCCGGCGGAACGCTATTATGTGCCAGTTGAAGACAATGTGGAACCTATCGTCTCTATTGCCAAGGATAAAGAACAGCAATATGCCATTTCTTATATGTTTTTCAAGCACGATGTGGTGGATAGAAATGAAAAAACGAGTCTTGATTATTATGCCCTTTTGTATGTGAAAGATGTTATTGCAGAGATGATTAACCAACGACTGGCAGAAATGACCCATACACCGAATCCTCCGTTTTTGCAAGCGATGGCAGCGGACGATAATTTCTTTTTTGCAAAAACAAAGGATGCTTTTACGGCAACCATTATTACCAAAGAAACAGAATTGCTGGGTGGCATTGCCTCGATGTATCGGGAGGTTTTGCGCGCGGCCAGAAACGGCTTTACAGAGAGTGAATATGAACGCGCCCGTGCGGAAATTATCGCTCATATGGAATCGGCCTACAATGAACGGGAAAAAGTGAAAAGTGCAGACTATTGTCGGGAATATGTGCGTCATTTTATTGATAATGAACCTATTGCAGGAATAGAAAATGATTACCTGCTTACCCAGCAGATAGCCAATATGATTTCTGTGGAAATGGTCAATGAGGTGATGAAGGGAATGATTTCAGATCACAATAGGGTGATTGCCTGTATGCTTCCCGACAAGGAAAACGTAGTGTATCCAACTGCTGATGAGATTGTTCAAAAGCTGAAGGAAGTGGATTCGGAAGATATTGCCGCTTACGAAGATAAGGTATCTGATGAACCGTTGATTAAAAAAATGCCGAAAGCAGGAAAAGTTGTTAAAACGGAAAATGCCCCCTTCGGCTACAAAAAAATCATCCTCTCTAATGGAGCTACCGTATATTTGAAAACAACTGATTTCAAGGCAGATCAAATCAATATGCGCGCGCTGAGTGAAGGTGGGACAAGTTTGTATAAGGAATCAGAGGCTACAAATCTGAAAGTGATAGATGATGTCTTTACTTTGGGAGGGGTTGGCAATTTTAGCGAAACAGCGCTCAATAAGGCATTAAGCGGTAAAAAAGTGAATGTTGAGGCCTCTATAGGCTTGTACAATGAATCGTTGAGAGGAACTACAACTCCCAAAGATTTTGAAACGATGCTGCAGTTAACATATCTGTATTTTACCGCTCTTCGTACAGATAAGGAAGCGTTTGAGTCATGGAAAAACAAATACAAAGCTTTTTTGATGAATGCACAAGCCAACCCGATGACAGCGTTGGGCGATACGATTCGAAAGGAAATTTATCCGAAATCCCCCCGTATTCAGAGAATGACTCTGGAGGAAATTGACCAGATAAATTATGCCCGCATTATGAAAATGGCTAAAGAGCGTTTCGCTAATGCCAGCGACTTCTCGTTTGTATTTACAGGAAATATTGATGAAGCCACTGCCATTCCTTTGCTCGAAAAGTATATCGCTTCTCTGCCAGCAAAAGGAAAGGAAGAAGATTTTTGTGATATGGGTCTGCTCCCTAAAAAGGGCGTGCGTGAAAACATCTTCAATCGCGAAATGGAAATTCCTACCGCAACAACTTTGCTTGCATGGTCAGGAACAGCTGATTATACTTTGAAAAACAAATTGGCTTATAGTATTGCAAGTCAGGTGATTGATATCGTTTTGACAGAAGAGATACGTGAAAAAGAAGGGGGAACCTATGGCGTAAGTGTTTCAGCCCAATTTAATAATGTGCCCCAACCTAACGTGCTGTTTGAAATATACTATCAAACTGATCCTGAAAAATATACATATCTCAATGAGAAAATTGTAGAAGTGATGAATGATTTTGCAAAGAATGGGCCTTCCGCAGATAATCTCTCCAAAGTGAAAGAATATATGATAAAAAAATATCAGGAAGGGCTTCGCGAAAATAGTTATTATGAAGGTGCTATGACTGAATACTTAAGAAATGGTATGGATAAGGTGACAGATTATGAAAAAGTATTGGATAGTTTGGCTGCAGAAGAGGTGCGTACCATATTTGCCCAATTATTGAAACAAAATAATCGTGCAACTGTTATTATGCATGGGGTGGCAAAATAGAATCAGTTTTTATGAGTTAAAAAGGGTGTGAGGTCTTCATGCCCTTTTTTTGTTGAATGTGTCTTGTTTTTATAAAAATGGCATTCAAAAATGGGAATAGGTTAATATTTATAACAAAAAAATAGTGTATTTTTGCAACGTTTTGACATGAATGATACATCGTTCATGTTTTTTAGTAATAATGTTTTGATTAAGAAAATGCCCTATGTTTACAGGAATTGTTGAAAAAACAGGTCGAATTGTAAAAATCGAACAGGAAAATACCAATTTTCACTTCACTTTGGAGGTGGATTTTGCAGATGAATTGAAAATAGACCAGAGTATGGCGCACGACGGTTGTTGTTTGACCGTGGTAAAAGTGGATCAGGCCAAGAAACAATATGTAGTTACTGCCATGGATGAAACCATGTTGAAAACGAACTTGCGCACGTGGAAGATAGGAACGGAAGTGAATTTGGAACGCAGTGTGAAATTGGATGGCCGTTTTGACGGTCATATTGTGCAAGGTCATGTTGACCAGACGGCGGTGTGTGAGAAGGTGGTGGATGATAATGGAAGTTGGCGCTACTACTTTTCTTACGACACAAGCAAAAATAACATCACGGTTCCCAAAGGCTCTATCTCTGTAAATGGAGTAAGCCTTACCGTAGTGGATTCTTCAGAAGGGCATTTTTCTGTAGCCATTATCCCTTATACTCATCAAGTTACGAATTTTCATAACTTTAAAGAAGGAACAGTGGTGAATATTGAGTTTGATGTGTTCGGAAAGTATGTTCAACGCCTTTTGGAGCAATACGGATACGCAAAACAAGTGAAATAATGACATCTCCATTGGTAATAGGCATCGATATAGGAGGCACCAATACAGATATGGGGTT
>JAEEUY010000037.1 GCA_016290715.1 Bacteroidales bacterium | reverse complement strand
TGCTCGGTAATATTCAACCTTTTTTGCCAATCAATCCGCACCAATTCCATCAGAACATTCTTTAATTCAGGAAGTTCCAATTTAATCATATTTTTTTCGAGCAAATATTTCAAATTTTGAATTGCATGGGGAATACTCAGAACGAAGTGCGGTTTCCGTTCCAAAATGCCACGATAACCATAAGCCCCCATCGCCTGCAAAATACGGATAAGAACAAATCCATAAAAATGTGCTGTAAAATCTGCTCTATCTACCGTAATATATTGGGATAACTCATCCAAATAACACTGCAACAACTCTTTTCGTTTCATCTCTGACAAGCCGGCCTTGCCATCATAAAGAATGGAAGCAATATCATACTGCAAAGCACCTTTTCTACCACCTTGATAATCAATAAAATACACCTTTCCTTGTCGTAACATGATATTTCTTGACTGGAAGTCGCGATAGAGAAAATAATCTTGATCCACCTCCAACAAATAATCCATCAAATGGTTAAAATCATCTTCAAGCAACTGTTCATCGAAGGTTATGCCAAACAATTTCACAAAATAATACTTGAAGTAAGAGAGGTCCCACTGCATAGATTGACGGTCGAAAGCGGCACGAGGATAGCAAACCGAGAAATCAAGATTCTTCTTCCCTGCAAGTTGGATTCGCGGAAGTTGTATAATCACTTTACGATAATAATCATAGACATCATTCGGGATCAGTTTGCCATGCCGCCGGCGGGTGAGGTAGCTATAGAGCGTCTCATCCCCTAAATCGGTTAACAGGTAATAACATTTGTCTTCACTAACGGCCAGCAAATGAGGCACATTGATTCCTTCCTTTTCAAAAAAACGGGTAAAGGTAAAAAAGGCTTCATTTTCTTTCAAATCTTCATTAAAAGCACCCATTACCGTTCTGCCATTGGCAAGGGAAAGCCGCATATACACCCGATTGGATCCCGACGGAGCCAGACGTTTTGTATAAGTAACCCTTTGTGCCAAAGTGCTATTCGCTAATTCTATTAATATTTTTTCGTTGAAAACCATAAGCAAATATAATGAATTTTTATTTGGCAGGATAGAAATAATGACTATCCTTTTCAATATCTTCGCCAGTCATTCCGAATTTTTCTTTTGCCACTTCATAACCCTGATTCAAGGCTTCCATATCATGCAACTTATAGTAGCAGTCCTGTTTCCCTCGCCACAAATCCCAAATTTCGTCCATCCCATTTTCTGCATTGGTGTATGCGTCCAATGACTGTGCATATTCTTTGGCGTTATATAACGCTTTGCCATAAAACAACCAGTAAATAGGATCTTCCCCTGTATAATCCATCAGCTTTTGAATAGATTTTTCTGCTTCGGCATAATTCCCTGTATGAGTGTAGTAAATCAATTCGTGAATCAATATACAACGGGAATCCAAATGAACAAGGGCATTCAAATCATCAATAAAATGAGAAGAGGTCTCATTTAAAGAATTAATATACAAATAATTATATACAGGATACGGCAGTAATTCCTCTTGATATTTTTGTAAAAAAGGCATCAATTCTGTATACTTTTCTTGTTCGAAAAGAGTTATCGCCTGCGTAAGATGTTGTGTAATAGTATCTTGCATTTGCAAATTTTGCATAATCGTATAAAGGATGTCATACATGATACTTTGCGTCAATCCTGCAGACATATTATATATATAGCCATCTTCTATTTTCAGCTGGTTATTCTTGTCATGATGAAACACATAATCTATGATTTGCAAACCGAAATCGTCGTATGTTCTAAAGATCATGTGCAATTTTTCCTCGTCAAAATAGTATTTCAAGAAGCGGAAATCGCCCCCATTGCTGACAGCCTGCACGGCGAAATCACCAAATTTGAGATTATACGCAAGAGCCTGCCGTCCCAATTCTGTATCTAACTGGCTTGCTATGATAGAATTATCGGAAAGCGTTTTGCGAATCGCGAGTGTATCAAAAAGATTATTCAAGAAATTGGGTTCTTCATTGAGAACGGAGTTGGTAATCTGCGTAGCCAACTGTAATATTTCTTCTTCGGAAGACACAGATGAGGTTGGCGTTGATGAGACATCCGATTTTTTCCCCTTACAACCGTCAAGGGCAACAGAAAAAAACAAAAAGACCAGCAGAAAACAGGCGATTTTTTTCATATTTCAAGCATCAATATTTCGTATAAATAAGCTTCGTAAATTGTTCAGGGACAAAAACTTCATTAGCCACTTCCAACAGTTGTTCGGCAGTAAGCGCCTCTATTTTCTTGAAAGAAGCCTCGGTTGTCTCCACTTCGTCAAAACAAAGTGCACTACGGCCGATAGAGAGCATCTCATTTAACTTGGCCTCATTGTTGATCGCTAT
>JAEEUY010000036.1 GCA_016290715.1 Bacteroidales bacterium | reverse complement strand
TCTCGGTCGTGTTCTCAGGTTTCTTCTTTAACATTATGAACGCTTATATGCAGGGCGGGTGGTTCTTTTATGTTGCCCCTAATGATTACACGATAGCATGGTTCTGGTCACCCCAATTTATCGTTGGGACGATATTGTTTTTCGCTGGAATGGTTATTAATATGCATTCCGACAGGGTGATACGAAAACTACGGAAAGATAAAAACGACAATAATTACTATTTGCCCAAAGGTTTCTTATTTGATAAGATTAATTCTGCAAATTATTTTGGAGAATTGCTCGAGTGGTTTGCCTTTGCCCTTTTATCTTGGTCAATCGCCGGCGCTGTATTCTTTTTGTGGAGTTTTGCCAATATTGTGCCCCGTTCCAAAGAGGTGTATGAACGTTATATCCAATTTTTCGGCGATGACTTCAAAAAACTGAATCGCTACAAAATTTTCCCTTTTATCTACTAATTACTTATGAGGATATACAAAATTGTGCTTTTTATATTTGTTGCCATTGCTTTGTTGGGAACGATTTGTTTCTTTTTCCCCTCCGATGGGGTGCAGATAGGACAGTGGAAATTGCGATTCCCGTCATTGGAGCGGATTCTCACTCGCAATGTCGAGTCCCCCGTTGATAGTGTGCAGGATGTCGCAGCCATGGAGGATATTATCAATGAGGCGGAACTGAACTCTCTGCAAGATAGTTTGGAAATGTATAAACAGTTGATAAATAGTTATATATCACGATTTTACCTCCCTAATGATGATATGACCTATTTTGATGCTTTTTTTGAAAAGGCTGCTGCGGCGCGTGCGCAAGGGAAAACCATTCGTGTGATGCACTACGGTGATTCGCAAATTGAATTGGATAGGATCAGCAAGGAGCTGCGAACTTTCTTTCAAAGCAAATTCGGTGGCGGCGGACCAGGATTGCTGCCTATCGTACAAAGTGTTCCTAAAGCAACAGTAACACAATGGGCATCAGAAAGTTATACAACTTATACGGCATACGGAATAGGCAATAGAGACAGTCAAAACCAGTATGGATTGATGGCCCGCTATTTTCGCTTGATAGGGAGTGGAACTTGTAGTTTTTCCAATACCCGCACCAACAAAGTGCGTCTTTTGCTTTATGATAAAAAAGGAGATTTTAAAGCCACCTTAAAAGAAAAAAATGGGGAATATGTGGAAGAAAAAGTATGTGATTCCACTACCGGTTTTAAGATTATCCAATGGAATCTGCCTTATTCTCTTTCCGCCTTTTCGCTGCAATTTTCAGGGAATGCCAATCTGTATGGGGTGATGGTGGATAATGGTGGTGGTGTGCAAGTGGATAATATTCCCATGCGCGGTTGTTCGGGAACTATCTTTACCAAAATGGGAAGGGAGCTTTTGCAGAAATCATACAGGCAAACCGATGTGGAAATGATTATTTTGCAGTATGGTGGCAATGCTATGCCTGCCCTGAAAACAAAGGAAGGAGTGGATTATTATAAAACGCAAATCGCCAACCAGATTAAGTATTTGAAATCAACATACCCGGATGTGCCTGTTCTGTTTATCGGTCCTTCTGATATGTCAACCAGGGTGAATGGAGTTCTGACCACCTATCCTTTATTGCCGGAATTGATACAGGCTTTGAAAGAGGTTGCTTTGCAAAACGGTTGCGCTTTTTGGGATATTTATGAGGTGATGGGAGGACAAAATTCCATGTTGGCATGGGTGCGTCAAGGGTTGGCCGGTAACGATTATGTGCATTTTACCCCGGCAGGTGCAAATAAAATCGGGACAAATCTGGTGGATGCCTTTGCTACAATGTACGATTACCACTGCTTGAGCAGAGATATTAAAAATGGTACGATTACTTCTGTGGGACAATTACAACCTATTGATACTCATAGAGTTATTATTGATGAATAGACTATGAAATCTGATATTTTTTCTTGGAAGCGGGGTGGTCTCGCTATTTTTTGTTTTTTGTTTTCTTTCATTGCTCATGCACAAAATGGTTGGTCTCCCAAGAGTATTGACACACTCTCTTATGCTCATTTTGATGCTGATACCTTGAGTTTTAGTTTGGATACGTCTAATCTTGTCGCTTTTTTCCAAAAATTTGAGAAGGTTGCAACGACCCGGCAAGGGAATATTAACATTCTGCATTTGGGTGCCTCTCATGTGCAGGCAGGGAGTATGTCGCACAGAATTCGCCGGAATATTTTGCTCGCTGATCCGGAAATCATCGCTCGTAGAGGAATGATTTTCCCCTATTCGGCAGCTGCCAAGTGCAACAATCCCGCCGACTATAAGGTGTCTAAAACGGCTCCCTTTGCCCTTACCCGCAATGTCTATAAAAATATTGACCGTCCGCTCGGTGTTACAGGAATTGCTGTCTCTACTGCCGATTCTCTTTCGGAGATTAAAATCACGATGAATGATTCCCAACTGACTTTCACTACCGAGCGTATCGTCCTTTTGGGCTTTTCGGATAGCAACAAAGTGATTCCTATGGTGGTGGTTGACACGGTTTCATATCTGCCTGCGGAAGTGGATACGGTCTTGAGAAGATATGTTTTTGATAATATTCCGGCGGTTACCGACTCTTTCAAAATTAGAATTGTGGGAAAGGATAGCGCCGTTTTCACCCTGACAGGCATTTTGCTGGACAATGATGCACAGGGAATAACTTTCCATTCTTTGGGCGTGAATGGCGCGAGCGTATCCTCTTATTTGAAATGTGCTTATTTTGAAAGTGATATGGATCTTATTCGTCCTGATCTGGTGATTTTTGGAATTGGCATTAATGATGCCGCAGCTTCTCCTTTCGATACCCTTGAATTTGAAAGAAATTATTTGAAACTGATTGATAAAATCAAGAGGGTGAATCCGGACTGTTCATTTATTTTCATTACGAATAATGACAGTTACAAAAAAGTTTCGCGTAAAAAATACAGTGTCAATACCAATGGGCTCCTGGCTCGTCGCGTTTTTTATCGCTTGGCGCAAGAAACGGGTGGGGCCGTTTGGGACCAATTTGACATTATGGGGGGACTGCGTTCGATGGATAAATGGCGTATGGATAAATTGGCACAAACCGACCGCGTGCACTTTACGGTAAAAGGGTATCAGCTATTGGGCGATTTGTTTTACAATGCTTTCCTTGACGCATGGAGTAAAAGTCAAACCGTTTATTCTACCCTGAATTAGGCTATTCACAATCCGCAGATTTTCTCTTATTCAAAGTTCAGATAAGGGGATATTTTTTCCATTAATTCATCATACGCATGGGTAACTTTCTGAAATTCATCCTTATTGTGAATTTTCCCGTGCTTTTCCCTATAGGCAATAATAGTCTTGGCTAAATAGGCGTCAAAATAGGGGTGGGCGAGGAGTTGTTTGTAAGTCGCCCTATTAATATATATGTATCGGATTTGATTCGGTTCAAGGTAAAAGTAGCGTTCGCAGTATTTCAGGTCAATATTTTGCAGAATATAGATCTCTTTTAATTGTTGGAAAGAGTGGAATCCGCCTAATTTTTCCCGATATTCTATGATTTTTTGTGCTCGTTTGCTTCCAAACTGTGGGATTTTTAC
>JAEEUY010000035.1 GCA_016290715.1 Bacteroidales bacterium | reverse complement strand
GCGCTGCTGTTAAACGGTGGAACTTTGGTAAACTTAAATGTGATGACGGAAGCGCCGCGCAGGGAAATACGACAGTGTCGATTCCGTTTGCTTTCAGTAAGTAGGATATGGGAAGAATTTTTATAGAGGGAAAAATGAAAAGCTTTCTTAAAATAATGTTTGCGGCATTCTTGTGCGCATCGGTTTCTTTTGCGGCCCCGCAAAAGGGAACAATGACGGATCCACGTGACGAAAAAACATACAAGACGATAGAGATTGACGGCCAAGTTTGGATGGCGGAGAATTTGGCTTTGGAGATAACCGAGGTAAACGGGAATCCCGCGAGCACCAATGAGTGCTTGATTCTCGGTAGTAACGGAAAAAGAGCGAATTGTAAAAAATATGGCCGATATTATTCGGCGTTGGCCGCATCGATCGCTTGTCCTGATGATTGGCATTTGCCGAGTGATGCAGAATTTAAAAAATTGTTGAATTATGCAGGAAATTCCATAAATCTCAAATCGAAAAATGGTTGGAACTCTTACCCGCAACCGAGCGGGAATGGAAATGACAAATATGGTTTCAATGCACAGCCTTCAGGAGGATGCATAGTAGCCCAGGATGGTATATGTGCTTATATGGATGAAGGTAATTACGCCTATTTTTGGACATCTACGATGCAGTCGAATCCGGAGGGAGCTGTTTATGCATTTTTAGGTGCTCCACATGCAGATTATGGTTTTGATGTAGCTCCACAAAAAAAGGGAATTTGGATGTGGTATCCTGTCCGTTGCATTCAGGATGAAAAAAAGAATGTAGGAGATGGGTTGGCTGGCTTGTTATCGGGGAATGCTAACGACAACGACCAGAAAGAAAGTGCCGATTTTAATGAAGGGGATGCAACGGAATCGTCTTCACACGATGCTTGTAAGGCTGCGGTAGCTAAAGCTAAGAATACATATAATAGATGTAAAACATTCCCTAAAGAAAGTTCGGAAAGATCACTTTGCGCGAAAAAATATAAGGAGGAAAAAGAAAATGCTGAAAAAGCTTGCACAATAAAAGATGCAAAAAATACATGTGGTCGTAGTGCTGAGAATATTATGGAGGTTGTGCGTCAGCGTACTCCTGGTCTGCGTCCCATCTACAACAAGTTCCTGAAACAGAGACCGGGATTTCAGGGGCAGATTTCCATGAAGTTTATGATTGCTCTGGGTGGTGAAATCGTCAGCATCTCCATTGCTTCTTCTACTACTGGTTATGGCGAATTTGACAATGAAATCAAGACCGCTGTGAGCCGCTGGAATTTTGGCGAATTAAAATGTGATGACGGAAAGATCGCTACCGTAAAGACAGTAACGATTCCGTTTACTTTCTATGAGTAAAATAAAAGAATACTTATACAGAGGGAAAAATGAAAAAGTATTTCTTATGTGGTGTTGTTCTGTTCTTTTTAACTTCTTGTGAGAATGTTCAGACTGGAAAAATGACTGATCCCCGTGATGGAAAAACATATAAGACCGTTGTCATAGGGACGCAAACTTGGATGGCTGAAAATTTGAATTACGGAATGCGGTACAGCTGGGAACTTGTGAGTAAAAAAACGGGCCGACACTATGGCCGTGCTTATCCGTGGAAGGTTGCGCTTAAGGCTTGTCCAGAAGGTTGGCATCTGCCGAGTGGGAAAGAATTCGTGGACTTGCTTGAATTCTTGGGTGGTAGAGGTAAATCAGAAACAGGAAAGAAACTATTGCCTCGCAGTTTTGGCAGATTAAATGTAACGGGTTTTGATGCCCAGATGGTGAGTAACCAATTTTTTCACATGACATATCCTAATAGAAGAAGTTATTCTTTTAATGACTGCTATCGTTCCAATCGTTGTAAGAATCTTAAGCCTGATGATGAATATATTGATGAAAATGAAGAAAAATATGCTGCTTTTTGGACCTCTGACTTGGATAATGATTGCCCGTATGAAGGAGGTTGTGGCCCTTTGCCGAAAATAGGCACTTATTTGAAGATAGATCCTTCTGGAGAAGCAAATGTATGGTCGGGATTTGGTGATGGAGGTGATTGGATAGGAACACCTATTCGTTGTCTCAAGGACTAGGTAGTATACCGTTCTACTTTGCAAAGAAAACAGGTGCCCCGCTGGGGCACCTGTTTTGCATATATCCGAAAAAAAAGTGGCTTGTTAGTGTTGCGAATGCGAAAGAGGTGAGTCGCTAAGCGAACAATCGAGGCCGAAGGCCAAGTCCTTGTTCGCGTGCGAGCTCATCTCTGAAGCAGTAGCGTTTCTAGTACAGCAAAGCGAACACCATGCCGGGGCGGAAGTACTTACCTGCGGTGTACTTGAGTGCCGTGCTGTGGAGCAGCATGAACAGCGCGCTTGCTTCAACCTTGTTGGCCTTCGCGATGCTGCCGAATGCCTTCGTGAAGGCGGGCAGATTGCGCGGGAGCTTCGGGCTGATGCGGCTGTCGGCAAGCAGGGCGCCCTT
>JAEEUY010000034.1 GCA_016290715.1 Bacteroidales bacterium | reverse complement strand
CCCCCGCCACTCGCCCTCCTCCCCCTTGCCCCCACCCTCCTGTCAAGACCCTGCCATCGCCCTACCAACACCCTACCATCTCCTACCGTGGTAGGAGTTGGTAGGGAGATGGTACGGACTTGGGTAGGAGTTGATACGGAGTTGGTACTAATTATCAGGCAGTTATATACTTATTTCTTATCTACAATATTCAAAACCAATGTCTTAAGTGCATTTTTATGCTTGTAACACGCTGATTTCCAATTTTGGCTCGGCGACGAAAAATTAATTTGCAAAATTCAAAAATTTTTTTTTACTTTGCTGAATAGAATAACCCATGATAATTCATGCAATTATCTTTCTGTCAATCTGTTATTATAAATAAGAACGCCATTAACAAATAAAATTATGAAAAGAATATTTACTGTTTTGTCATTTCTGTTTTTTCTGCCGTTTTTTTCTTCGGCGCAAAATTATAACAGTGCCGAGTTGAAGTTTATAACGGATCAGAATGTTTTGGTCCGAAATTGGAATGACACGAATGTAGTTTCTTTGGTTTATTCTGATGGATACCGGTTTGCTTGCACGGATTTTGCTCATTTTTTAGGGCCCTACAGCTCCTCGGGTTTTGTCGCTCCCACAATCTATAGTGATCCTTTGCCAAGGGAATATGCAATCACAGACTTTAAAATATTGAATGACACAGTGTTTTTTTGTGGCTCGAAAAATCTTTCGACCATACCGGAAACGTTTTGTGGCATTGTGGGTTATTTCCCATTAGATCAGTTTATGCTGGGAAATATCACTCCCCACATTTTTGAAATCCCAGAAGCATATTATTTCCGTCGGCTCGTAGCATACCGACATAACGGAGTGCACAAGGTAGTTGCCCTTGGCAAAAGTTTCACCAATGCCGATGATCATGTTATTCTGGAAATCTTCGATATTCTATCCACATTACCAACATTTAAAATGTATAAGATTGAGTATATGCCATATGAAGAAATTTACGATGATGTGTTATATACTGGAAACAGGGTGGTTTTTGTGGGGACTTTTTTTCAGGGATCAAATGCAAGGCCTATTGTCAGAACCTTAGACAGACCCGAGGACATTTGGAACTCATCCTTGTTGGATTCATTTTATTACTTTTCCTTGTCCCCAAATGAAATCAATGCCCGCACACGTTCGGTGGTTCTTGATAATGGGTTGATTGCCATGTCATATGTTCACGTAGAGACTGGCACGCCTCAAACTTTCTTTAAAAGACTTAGAGTTATTGATACGGATGTGTTGCCCATGCCATTGAACATCAATTCCCACGAAACTCAGATTATCGACAAAATGGAAACGGCGGAGATGGCATACTCCCCAAGGTTACAAAAACTCATTTTACTTCAAGAACCTTTTGTTGCGTTTACGGATGACCCACTTTTTTATTTTTTGGAACCTTACAACAACTATTCATACTTGGCTGATGAAACCTATTTTTCACATGGAAACCTTTACCGCTCGATTGACATATACAATTCGGACAATTTCGTGTCTGTAGGGATGGAGAAAGCGTATCTCCAATATATACCGACCCATACAAATCTTGGCTGTCCTTTCAAAGCACAGGTAAGAATGGATAGAATCCCCGATCTGACGACAGGGTCTATTTTTCGTTCTCCTGCATCCATCCCTATGTCTTATACTCCCGCCATGCCGGTTCTCTCTACTTATGCCGCAAAGTGGTTTCCTATTTGTCATACATATTAATACATTTAAATTATGAAAAGAATAGTTTTGCTAATAATCGTTGGAATGTCCATGGCGGGCCCACTCAAGGCGCAGGACACTATTCCATTTCTTGATTCGTGTTTCAGTTACCAAATACTTCGTCATATTTTTCCTCCGTTTGAAGAGTATTCCTGGGACTCGGTGCGTCAATTGGAATCTTTTCAGGTTGTCGTCAACGACATAGGCACATTGACATATGCATACCGGATTCCCATGGGAACTAATATTTTAGGAATTGCATTTACTGCAGATTCTTGCAAAGTAGCTCAATCGAATAAGAGTGTTATATTCACCTATAACGACAACATTGGTTACACTTATTTCGACTCCATCCTTACAGATGAATTCAATTATAGAAAAAAAATGTTCTTTGATTATCAAACTGATCATAACAACTATTATCCTTCCTCTGTTGTTCCCTGCTATATATATCTTTTCAACGAAAAGGCAACAATCAACGATACTGTGTTTTATGCCAGATATCAACATCCTCACTTTAACAATGAATATTATTGCTACGCT
>JAEEUY010000033.1 GCA_016290715.1 Bacteroidales bacterium | reverse complement strand
TTATTTGAGGTTGAAACCATTTTGATATAGGCGGCACCATTCTCAAAAATTTCAGCTACGGCATCCTCATCGTCGTATTTTGTGCAGCCAGAAAAGCAACCGATGACAAGTATCATTAAAATGAAAGTACGGATTTTTCTCATAATTGTTTGATTTTAAAATTATTACTTAAAAACATAACGAACACTCAGACACAAAGCCCAAGCAAAATCCATCTGACCGAACCCTGGTCGAAAGTCAAATTGGATGGAGACGGGCTTTTCAAATACGTATTCCAAGCCGAAAAGTGTGCACAAGCCCCACCACACGTCATTATTTATAATATCAAAACCGATATTGCCACCGCCGCCCGCAATTCCATAAAGTCCTTTGGTGAATTGTCCCTGATACAGGAAATTTAGATTAAGTACAGGTATGCCCATATAGAATTCGTCAAAGCAGACAAACACTTGACATGCTGCCAAATCCAATTCAATGGCAAAATGGTCTTTCACAAATGTTTTGTAGGAAAATCCGGTTATATTTCCACCTATGATACCCAGACTATGTTTGTATGGGAATTTTGCACTGAAAATGTTGGCGCTCTCTTTGGGGAGTTCCTCTTTCTCATCTTTAGCTTGGGGGTGGGTTTTCTCCGCATCCTTGTTTTTTGTTTGTGGTTCATTGCTAACTTCGTTGTTAGCTACCTGTGCCTCTTCTTTTGTTATAGTTACAGGTTCTGTTGAAGGTTTGTTGTCAGACTCTGCAGCCACTTCCATAGCTCCGGAGATCGGGACAAACTCTGTGGATGACCATACACAACGAATGGAATTCTTGGTATTGTAAGGTTCTTTTTTTAACTTTCCATTCTCCGAACCGACAGAATAGAACTCTAATTTTCCATCTACTTTATCAATGCTCCAATAGGTAAGTCCAGTCGTCAGTAAGCTGCTTTTAGTCGCAATTTGCTGTAGTTCGCCAGCTGTCGGCAGTCGCCAGCCGTCACCTTTGTTTTGACAGGCACACACCGCTTCAGGACGCGAAAGCTTTTGTGGTTCGTCGTAAGAGGACAAGTAAAGTCCATTTGATTCGGGTATCGGTTTGGTCTCCCCAGGAGGCGTAACCTGTCCGCATAGTTTTGTTCCTATGAATATGAATGCAACTATGATATATATACAAAAATTTTTGTTCATTGAAAATTTCGTTTTATTGGTTAATAATCATTACTGTCTGCTAAAAGTTTTGTATTTGCAAGTAATTTATTGTTATTAAGATATTTATGGATAAATTGTGAAATATAGGTTTGGTACAAGTGGCTTAACTTGCCGAAACTACCTATTTTCATTCATCCTTTTTTCCTAATGTCTTGAAGCAAAAGCCAAGACCATAAGTTTAGCGGTAGCGGACAGCAATGGTTAACAATTAGTTCAAAACGGCAGTTGCCACCATTTGCGTACCAGCAGGGATAGAGGCATGACCACCTTTGATGCACAGGAATAGGAGCCCTACAGGGAAGGTGATGATACCGAAAATAACCCCGCAGGTAACGGCAGCGCCACGACGATTTTTCCCTATGTCAGACTTCTCGGCTCCGTTGAGGGGAACTACGTGACCGTTAACATCGGTGGTGCTCACCGGTTTTACTTTGATGGTTTCAGGTTGTCCCAAACCGCGGCGTTTTTCCGATTGTATATCTAATACTACAGGAGTTCCGGCGGCAATGACCACTTTTCCGTCTTTCATCACATCGTTGCTGACGACAGCCTTTTCCAATTCTGCCTTTTTGGAGTCTTTTCCTATTTTTTTAGTGATTTCAATACCTACGTTTGCCGTTTGTTGGGCGTGTGCCTGAAAATATCCCATGCCCAATATTATCACACAAATAACTAAAACGATTTTTTTCATAATACTTTTTTTTTAGGTTTATAATAATGAAATGCAGTGCCTAAGAGAAAAAGGGTTAAGTTAAAACATAAAAAAAACGTAGCACTTTTACTCGCTTTATTCAGAACTTCTGAGGTCTTCGACTACCTAATTCTTCCCAAATATTACGATATAAGTCCACGCCAATCGGCGGGAAGCCAGCGGCTTGATCGGGAAGAATTTTTGAAAGTGTCGAAGTTTCAGAAATTCCGATTCGCTTAAATGCTTTTTCCTAATTATAATGTTTTACTTATTTTATGTTATTTCATAGGCAAACTTTTTTGTTAAACAATTTTTACAAAAGCACAGATGATTATGCCTCTAAAATTTCAAGAATTTTGATGGCGCAGTCACTGATGATACTTCCGGGTCCGAAAATGGCTGCAGCACCGGCTTTATATAAGAAATCATAATCCTGAGGAGGAATTACCCCTCCTACGATGACAATAATATCTTCGCGGCCTAATTTCTTAAGTTCCTCAATCACTTGTGGAACCAACGTTTTGTGCCCTGCGGCTAAGGAAGAAACCCCCAATACATGCACATCATTTTCTACTGCTTGCTTGGCTGCTTCTGCCGGAGTTTGGAACAAGGGCCCCATATCCACATCAAATCCGATGTCGGCATAACCAGTGGCAACAACTTTGGCTCCGCGGTCGTGTCCGTCTTGTCCCATTTTTGCTACCATAATACGAGGACGACGTCCCTCCTTTTTGGCGAATGCATCCGCCATTTCGCATGCTTTCTTATAAGAAGCGTTATCTTTTTGTTCTGAACTATACACTCCTGTAATTAAATTAATTTTTGCTTTATAACGACCAAATACTTTTTCCATCGCCATGGATATTTCTCCGAGAGTTGCGCGTTTCTGGGCGGCATCTATTGAAAGTGCCAGCAAGTTGCCCTTGCCAGTTTTGGCACATTCGGTAATGGCATTGAGTGCTGCTTGCACCTCTTCGTTGTTACGGTTCGCACGAAGTTCCTGTAAACGTTTAACCTGAGCTTCGCGTACTACCGTGTTATCCACTTCCAATGTTTCAATCGGATCTTCCTTGTCCAAACGATATTTGTTTACGCCGATAATGCTTTCCAAACCAGAGTCGATGCGAGCCTGCTTACGGGCGGCAGCTTCTTCGATACGCATTTTAGGAATGCCGGTCTCAATGGCTTTGGCCATTCCGCCGAGGGATTCCACCTCTTGAATGTGTTTCCAAGCGAGGTGTGCCAACTCGTTAGTCAATGTTTCAACATAGTAAGAACCTGCCCATGGGTCAACTACACGGCAGATATTGGTCTCTTCCTGAATGTAAATTTGAGTGTTACGGGCGATACGGGCTGAGAAGTCGGTGGGTAAAGCGATGGCTTCGTCCAAGGCGTTGGTGTGCAACGATTGTGTATGGCCGAGTGCTGCTCCCATAGCTTCAATGCAAGTACGCGTTACGTTGTTGAATGGATCCTGTTCGGTGAGCGACCATCCTGATGTTTGGGTGTGTGTACGAAGAGCCAGTGATTTGGGATTCTTCGGATTGAATGTGCTTACGATTTTCGCCCAAAGCATACGGGCTGCCCGCATTTTGGCAATTTCCATAAAGTGATTCATTCCGGAGCACCAGAAAAAAGAAAGACGGGGGGCAAATGCGTCAATATCCAAACCCGCCTTGACTCCTGTGCGAAGATAATCCCAACCATCAGCGAGGGTGTATGCCATTTCAATGTCAGAAGTGGCTCCTGCTTCCTGCATGTGGTATCCGGAAATAGAGATACTATTGAATTTTGGCATATTTTGAGAGGTGAACTCAAAGATATCTGCAATGATTCTCATAGAGTATTCTGGCGGATAGATGTAAGTGTTACGCACCATAAACTCTTTCAGAATATCATTTTGGATAGTACCTTGGAGTTCTTCAAATTTGGCTCCTTGTTCAAGGGCGGCCACGATGTAGAAGGCAAGAATAGGCATTACCGCCCCATTCATTGTCATTGAAACAGACATTTTGTTGAGCGGGATCTGGTTGAAAAGAACTTTCATGTCTTCTACGGAGCAGATGCTTACGCCCGCTTTCCCTACGTCGCCTACTACCCGTTCATGGTCGGCATCGTATCCTCGGTGTGTCGCTAAATCGAAGGCAACCGACAATCCTTTCTGGCCGGCAGCAATGTTCCGGCGGTAGAAAGCATTGGACTCTTCGGCTGTTGAAAATCCAGCATATTGACGGATCGTCCATGGGCGCATTACGTACATGGTGGAATAGGGACCACGCAAAAACGGCGCGATACCAGCAGCATAGTTGAGGTGTTCCATCCCTTCAAGGTCATCTTTGCCATATACAGGTTTGCACGGGATTTGTTCCGCTGTCATTCTATTGAAATCAATGTGATTCTCTTTTGCCCACTTCTGAAAACTTTCATGGTTTTTCGGAGCGGTTCTGTGATTGACTTTACTAAAATCAGGACGCATGTTACACTTTTTATAAGATGATAAATTCAAGCGTGCAAAGTTACGTTATTTTTCAATAAAAAAACATACCTTTGCAACCAGATTTTTTACCGCTAAACGGTTTTTTTACATAAAAATCAAGTCATAATCATAATATATTTAAAATCAAGTAAATATAATTTATTCAAATGGATAATAATCTCAAAAACAAGGCACTTTCAATCTTAAAAAATGCAGATGACAGCAAATTAGTAACTCATTTAAATTCTTGTGTGCATTGTGGCTTATGTGGAACAAGCTGCCTCTTTTATAAATCATTTAATG
>JAEEUY010000032.1 GCA_016290715.1 Bacteroidales bacterium | reverse complement strand
TTCAAATTCCGAATAGTACATTGATGCCGGCGGATTATATTTCAAAAGTTAATGCTATGCCGTATGGAAGTGATAGGGCAATGTATGCCTACTACCATAGTTCTCAGTTTACTTTTCCATTGGAAATTTTTCCGTTGAGTGATACTTTATTTTTGATTTCGTATCATGAGTATGACGCATCGTCTCAAAAAGAGGCTTTGAAAATGATTATTTTAAAAATGGATACTACCTGGAGTCAAGTGGCTTATCACCACGTTGAAACGAATTTTCCACAGGATGAAGTAATTAAGGAAGATGCTTTTCCTATTTATTATAATCAACCTGAACTTTGTCTATGGGTACCACTATCTAATGGCATAGCTCAAATATCCAAAGAAACTGAGGTGTCCTGTAAGGGAAAAACAGGAAAGGAATATACGATAGCAAAAGAAAAGTATTTGCAAAATAATCCACCGCTTTATCTGCTGAAAATTATGGAATTGAAGAAAAACTGATGAGAGATGATAGATATTATTCATAAAATGTGGTGGTTGCCCTTATTTTTGGGTTTAAAAATTTGCTTCTCAAAGTGCTATTTGCAAGCGCAAAACTTGTTCTGTAGCAATATACAATTAGTAAATGAAAACGGAGAAGTATATATGCCTTCCCATTTCAATGAAAATAGGATCGTGATATTTAATAGGCCTCCGCAATGTCACGAATGTGAAGAAATGATCTACTGCCTTTGCAAGAAAATAAATGTGGGCAAGGAACAACTATTGATTATTTTGGGCCCTTATGGAAATATGTTTTCTATGCAGCAACTAAAACAAACTGCTAATCTGATTTTGCAAGACAATTATATCCCTTTGTATTATGTTGAAGCGTCAGAAGCCAAGACCGCTCTTCAATCTAATTTGAAAACACCGATTTTGCTTCTACTTTCATCAGATGGGGTTGTTACTGAGGAATTTACGATAGATCAGGTGCTCTCAAAGAATTTATATGATAAAACCATCAATAAGCAAGTTCAAAAAGCAATCCACCGCTTCCTAAAATAGTTATTCATTCCTAAAATAGTTGTAATTTTGCTGCCCAATTTTTTTGATAATGGAATATAATATAGATTTTTCGCAAATAACCCAGTACGATAATTTAGAATTTGTTGCCAAGCAGGTAGTTGAGGGCTTTATTACAGGAATCCATAAAAGTCCTATGCACGGCTTTTCAGTAGAATTTGCGGAGCATCGTCATTACAATGTGGGAGAATCAACAAGGCATATAGACTGGAAATTATATGCTAAAACTGATAAACTTTTTGTGAAATGTTACGAAGAAGAGACCAATTTAAGGTGTCATCTGATTGTGGATAATTCCTCTTCAATGTATTTCCCTTTGCAAAATAAATACATTTTAGCTTCGCCCAATAAAATATTCTTTTCGGTATATGCCGCCGCAGCATTGATACAAATGTTTAAAAATCAAAGAGATGCTGTCGGATTAAGTGTATTCTCAGATAAATTGGAAATGCATACGCATGCAAGAGGGGGAGAAATGCATCAAAAAATGATATATAGGGAATTGGAAAAATTGCTTCGTCCGATTGATGGCACAGTTCACAGAAAAACCATGGTTACCGATGTACTGCATCAAATTGCAGAACAGATTCATCGGCGCTCAATGGTGATTATTTTTAGTGATATGCTTGAATCACAAAAGGATACAGAAGAACTTTTGCTCGCTCTGCAACATCTTAAGCATAATAAACATGAAGTGATTCTTTTTCATACCTACCATAAAAAGTTGGAATTTGATTTCGCTTTGGAAAACAGACTTTATAGGTTCGTTGATATGGAATCAGGTGAAGAATTAAAACTGCATTCCAACCAGATTAGGGACTATTATAAAGCAGCTATTGGGGATTATTTTAATGAACTGAAATTAAAATGTGGGCAATATCAAATTGATTTGATTCCTGCGGATATTACCAAGGGGTTTGACCAGATTTTACTGCCATACGTACTAAAAAGACAAAAAATTGTTTAACATTTCTAATGAATGAAAACTGCCGAACCTCAACCGACTCCTAATCTAAAAAAACAATACTCAGTCAATAAACTTACTATTCCTTCTTGGTCGGTAGCTGATCGTCCAAGGGAAAAGTACATCTCTTCGGGTAGTCGTTCCGTGAGTGATACAGAGCTGATTGCTATTTTGCTGCGATGTGGCACCCCGGACCTGTCTGCTTTAGATTTGGCTAAAAAACTATTATCGTTGAACAATAATAGTCTAAACCAATTATCCCAAATGTCGATCCATGAATTGACAAAAATTAATGGTATTGGCAAAGTGAAAGCCATAACTTTACACGCTGCTTTTGAATTGGGACGCCGCCGTCGTGCCGAACCTATTGTCTATAAGAAAAAAATATCACAGTCTCAAGATGTTGTTGATTTGCTGCAAAGTAAATTAGCAGAGTTATCGCATGAGGAATTTTGGGTTATCTACCTTAATCAGGCTTCTTGTATGATTGAAATGGAGTGCATCAGCAAAGGTGGATGGAGCCAAACTGCAGTGGATGTGAGAATGATTATTAAAAAAGCTATTGATTTGCAAGCCCCAGCGCTAATATTATGCCACAATCACCCTTCAGGGAATGTGAAACCCAGTAAGGAAGATATGACGATTACTCATAATATCATTTCTGCTGCTGAGTTTTTTAATATTAAAATAATGGATCACATTATATTACATCGTGATGCACATTATAGCTTTTGTTCAGAAGGACTATTGTAGGTATTCTACTTTTGTATTTGAATCTTAATGTAAGAAATAATAGATCCTTCTTCTAACCATTTTTTTTCATAAAAAGTTTGGATTTCTGTTAGATAAGGATATTTCGGATCGTTTTGTGCATATATGTCTTCAATATTTTCTATAATTTCCCAATGCTCCTCTTGCGAGGTCTCTATAAGATATTGGTATAAAAGTCGGCTATCGGTCTTTAAATGAAGAATGCCTATGTCTCCCCACACTTTCTTATATCGTTCGACAAAATTGGGAGAGACAAGTCTCCGGCGCGCTTTTTTAGGTTGGGGATCTGGAAAAGTTACCCAAATTTCAGCTACCTCTCCTGGCGCAAAATAGTGCTCAATATTATCAATTCTGGTGCGAATAAAGGCAGCATTGGGAATATTTTGCTCTATGGCATCCTTGCACCCTCGCCATAATCTCGCCCCTTTACGGTCAATGCCTATGAAATTCTTGTCGTGAAACTGTTTCGCCATGGACACGGTGTATTCCCCTTTGCCACACCCTAATTCAACAATGATGGGGTTGCGATTGCCAAAGTATTCATGCCATTTCCCCTTAAGTGGGAATGCATCATTAAGAATATCGTAATCTTGATGTTGAAAAAGATTGGCGAAGGTCTCATTCTCCGCAAATCGCTGTAATTTCCTTTTCTTTCCCATCGTTATTGAAATTGATTGATTTGCACTAATTTACTATATCTTCCATGGAGCGCAATTAACGATTCATGTGTCCCGCTTTCTATAATTTCCCCTGCCTCTAAAACAATAATTTTATGGGCATGTTGGATTGTGGACAGACGGTGTGCTATTACTAACGTGGTTCGATTTTGCATGATCTTCTGTAGCGCATCTTGAACCAGTTTCTCGGATTCCGTATCTATAGCAGAGGTCGCTTCATCAAGAATAAGGATAGGAGTGTCTCTTAATATCGCTCGCGCAATGCTAATCCGCTGGCGTTGTCCTCCCGATAAACTTAATCCCCTATCGCCAATATTAGTGTACAATCCATCAGGCATTTTTTCAATAAATGAATAGGCATTGGCTAATTTCGCTGCCGCAATCACTTTCTCCTCATCAACATTTTCCATCCCGAAAGCAATATTGTTGTAGATTGTATCATTGAAAAGGATTATATCCTGTGAAACAAGTGAAAAAAGCGAACGCAAATGATCTATATCATATTGGCGAATATCTTGTCCGTCAAGGAGAATAGCTCCGCTTGTAACATCATAAAAACGGGGTAACAAATCGGCAATGGTGGATTTCCCCGCACCCGATGCACCCACCAAAGCAACCATCTCGCCTTTTTTAATATGAAATGATATGTTTTTGAGAACAGGAATTTCCTCGTAGGCAAAAGTTACATTCCGAAATTCAATTTCATGCTGAAACGCTTCGATATTAATGGCATTTTCAATATTGTTAATAACCTCATCAGAATCTAAAATCTCATAAATACGGTCAAGTGCAGAGATTCCGCGCTTAAAATTAGACATAGCTGTGCCAATATTTTTGGCAGGATTCACAATTTGAGAAAATAAGGCTATATAAGTGATAAATAGTGCTGCTGTGAGGCTTGACTGTTCTCTGATGACAAGGTAACCTCCAAAAACAAGAACAATCATTACTACTGTAACCCCTAAAAATTCACTCATCGGGGAGGACAAGTCTGCCCTCCGCTTGATTCGCATTTGTGTTTGCGCATACGCTTCATTGTGCCGCTCAAATATCTGTTGCGCATGTTGCTGCGCATTCATGCCTTTGATAATCCGAAGTCCGGAAATGGTCTCTTCCACATGCGAGAACAAAGTCCCTAATCTATTTTTGGCTTCTAAAGATTGTTTTCGTAAATTTCTTGTGACAAATGAAATACAAAGACCGGCAAGGGGAAGTAATATTAATACGAATAACGTTAATTGATAACTCATGATGAACAATGCGATGAAGTAGATGATGAGTGTCAAAATAGAGTTGATCATCATCTGGAAAGCATTAAGTACCGTAAACTCAATCTCTTGAGTGTCGTTGACAGCCCGAGAAATAACATCTCCTTTTTTTTGTGAAGAGAAAAAAGAAATAGGAAGCAGTAAAACTTTATGATACATCTGATTCCTTAATTTGCGTATAACATCGCTGCGAATAGGTGCTAATAACCACTGCGTTAGAAAGAGAAAAATGTTTTTTAATAAAAACATGATGATTAATAAGATGACTAACGCCAAAAAAGATTGCTGAAGGACAGAAATATCTATAAAATATTCAAGAAAATGGATGACCTGTTCCCCTGTTACACTGAGTCCCGTTAGCTCTTTTTGGAAAAAAATCTTAACGAATGGTTCTATAAGAAGCATTGTTGCTATAGAGAAAAAAAGCGATATGGCATTAACAAGAATAACAAGTAACAATTTCCATTTGTAGGGACTAATAATGGAAAAAAACTTGTTATTGAACATATAAAAGGGAAAGTTGATAAAAAAGTCGGGGTGACAAGACTCGAACTTGCGGCCTCTACGTCCCGAACGTAGCGCGCTACCAACTGCGCCACACCCCGCTCATTTGAGGTTGCAAAAATACAACTTTTTTAAATAATAGCCAAAGATATATAAACAAAAAAAGAGCAAGTGTTTAAACCTGCTCTTTTTGATGATTTTATTTTGTATTATCTTCTACTACTGGAACTTGCACTTGAACGAGAGGAGTAGCCGCCTCCTGAACGAGAGGAAGAACTTCCACTGGAGTAGGATGAACGGGAAGAAGAATTAGAAGAACTGTTAGAACTTGGACGACTATAAGAAGAACTGTTATTATAACTCGGACGAGAATAGGATGAATTGGAATTGTAGGAAGATTTGTTGGAATTATTGTACGAATTTTGATGATTATTGGAACTTGGAGTACTACTCTTGTAGGAAGGGGAAGATGTGCTGGAAGAAGATGGAGTTCTTGAATTATTCGTATTCGTTGCGGGTGCCGAAGGTTTGGATGTGTTCACTGCAGGTTTCGTAGTATGGGTGGTCGGATTTGTAGGACGCGTATAATTATTAGTATTTGTATTAGGAGTAGTATTCGTATTGTAGGTTGGACGACTGTTGTTCGGACGATAGTTATTATAAGAATTGGAAGTGGCAGGTTTAGTCGTCGTGTTGACAGTCGGTTTGGTTGTCGTATTAGTGGCAGGTTTAGTATTCGTATTGATAGTCGGTTTGGTTGTCGTATTAGTAGCAGGTTTAGTCGTCGTGTTAACAGTCGGCTTGGTCGTCGTATTCATAGCCGGTTTGTTGATTTCAGGTTTGGTATAGGTAGAAGGAGTCTTGCCGGTATTGTCATTTGTTTTATTCATGGAAGGATTGGCCGTTGAGTACCCATTGGCAGTATTTATCGCATTATTGTTATTTATAGCTGGTTTAGATGGAGTGGGGGTGTTGTTGTTGCCGGGAGTAGTTGGGGTGTTCGGTTTGTCGTTAATATCTTTACCCGCCGTTTCTGTCGCATTGGTAATCGTTGAATTAATAGGTCTTGAGGTGTTTTCAATGTTGGTCTTAGAGGTATTGGGGTTAACAGACGGACGCGTGGTCGTATTGCCAGACGGCTTACTATCATTGACAGTTCTTGCGCTTGAATTAGGAAGTGCTGCAGCAATCGTTTCATATCTTTGGTTGAAACTTACAGGAGTTAAATCTCTTTCTCCAGAGCTATTGCGAGAATTGTGGGAATTATCATACATCCCTGGTCTTGTCCCGCGATTATTGTTACTGCTACTGATTCCAGCAGCATGACGGTGTCCGTAATAGAATGAGTGATTGGAATCATAATTGTTATGATAGTATCCTGCATGTAATCCTGCATAATATCCATCATGCCATCCATGGTTGTATGCCCATGCATTGTGCCCGTATGGACGATGGCATTCCCAACCCCATCCATAATTGAATCCATAAGAATAATATCCGTAATTATAGTAATATGGACGATAGTAGTAGGTCGGCCACCACCAATTGTATCCTAAATAGATACTTACACCCCAGTTGCAAGGTGAATGATCATACCAATATAAATTCGTGTAATAAGGATCGTAATAGCCCCAACCACAATAAGTATGCGTGTGGAACCGGCGAATACGGGAAGTATAGTAGTAATCATAATAATCATCGTTATCATAATAATAATTGTTGGTGATATACGTGTTCCCGCCATTAGTGGATTCCGTATAAGATTCAGAATACACAGGAGCACTATTACCATCATTATTATCGTAATAGACGGAATTATCTTCGTAATAATTATTCTCTTCAACCGATCGTTCCGTGGTAGTTGTAGCATTTCGAGTAGTATTATCATTGGATGATACTACCTTGTATTGGGCATCAGAAGATTTGCTATAAATGTCATCATAGTAAGTTAAAGACTCTAATTTACAGGATGTTGCAATAATTATCAGCAGCAAAACTGAAAAATAAACTGACTTTTTCATAACTTTACCTCCTATATTTTTGAAACGTGGTTATTATTTTATTAATTTTGCAAAGTTAAATTTTAGACGACAAAAATACAAAAAAGTTAAATATAAATAGAAAGGAAAAATAATGGCAAAAGATTTTACCACACGTGCTGAAAATTATTCTCAATGGTACAATGATATTGTAAAGAAAGCTGATTTGGCAGAAAATTCTGCTGTAAGAGGTTGTATGGTCATCAAACCGTACGGTTATGCAATCTGGGAAAAAATGCATGATGCATTAGACAGAATGTTTAAAGAAACAGGACATTCTAATGCCTATTTCCCACTATTTATTCCAAAGTCTTTCTTAAGCAGAGAAGCTGATCATGTGGAAGGATTTGCAAAAGAGTGTGCAGTAGTTACGCATTATCGTTTGAAAAATGCCCCTGATGGCAGTGGCGTTGTTGTGGATCCTGAAGCAAAATTGGAAGAAGAATTAATCGTTCGTCCAACTTCTGAAACTATTATTTGGAGTACTTATAAGAATTGGATTCAATCGTATCGCGACCTGCCAATATTATGTAATCAATGGGCCAATGTGGTTAGATGGGAGATGAGAACCCGATTGTTCCTTCGTACAGCGGAATTTCTATGGCAAGAAGGTCATACCGCTCATGAAACCCGTGAAGAAGCAGAGGAAGAAACACGGAAAATGTTGGAGGTTTATGCCAATTTCGCCGAAAATTATATGGCAATGCCTGTTATTAAAGGGGTTAAATCGCCCAATGAACGCTTCGCAGGTGCTTTAGATACCTATTGCATAGAAGCTTTGATGCAAGATGGCAAGGCTTTACAGGCAGGAACTTCTCATTTTCTTGGGCAGAATTTCGCCAAAGCATTTGATGTGAAGTTTCTGAACAAAGAAAATAAATTAGAGTATGTTTGGGCTACTTCGTGGGGCGTTTCTACTCGTTTGATGGGGGCTTTGATTATGACACATTCCGATGATAATGGTCTCGTTTTGCCTCCGAAATTGGCCCCTATTCAAGTGGTTATTATTCCTATTTATAAAAATGAAGATCAGAAAAAAATGATTTCAGAAAAGGTAGCATCACTGGTTGGCAAATTGAAAGCGAAAGGTATCTCGGTGAAGTATGATGATGACGATTCTCAACGTTCAGGGTGGAAATTCAATGAATATGAGTTGAAAGGTATTCCTGTAAGAATCGCTATCGGACCTCGTGATTTGGAGAACAAAACAGCAGAAGTCTTCCGCCGCGACACTTTAGAAAAGCAATCGTATGATTTTGATACGTTAGAGAAAACAATTGAAAATTTGTTGACCGATATTCAAAAGAATCTTTATGAACGCTCTCTTAAATTTAGAGAAAGCAGTATTCGGAAAGCAGATACGTGGGATGAATTTGTTTCGTTGTTAGACAATGAGGGTGGCTTTGTATATGCCCATTGGGATGGAACGACGGAAACGGAAGAAAAAATCAAAGAATTAGCGAAAGCTACTATTCGTTGTATCCCATTTGATAATCCGTTGGAGGAAGGAAAATGTATTTTAACAGGCAAACCATCCAAACAAAGAGTGCTGTTCGCCAGAGCTTATTAATGAGTTAAATGAAAATTCTGAAAGCTAATTATTTTAATTGGCTTTTTATTTTAAATAAAATTGATTAAAAATGGTTGCTAAAAAAATCCGTATTTTTATCATTGCGATTTTCGTTATTTCGATGTTTTCAAGATTGGATGCCCAATGTGTTTTTACCATTTCAGAGGGGAACCCTTATTTAGAAGATTTCTCTAACTGGACAGCGAACACGAGCTACAACCGGAGTGGCATTATGCCGGATTGTTGGGACGTAATTCATACGGGCGTTATTACATCGAGCCACGACTATACGCCGCACGTGTACAGAGGGACACCGTGTCCGAACGGGAGCAGCAACAATGCGCTGTTGCTGACCTCCGGGTGTTTCGATGAGGGGACGAACAACTACGTGATCATGCCGGAGTTCACGAACGACCTGAACGACCTGCAGATTTCTTTCACAACGGCGATGAGCAGTTCGTTGGAGGACGGGCGTTTGACGCTG
>JAEEUY010000031.1 GCA_016290715.1 Bacteroidales bacterium | reverse complement strand
GGGAAAGCTTCTATTCGTGAGATCAAAAAATTGATTAATGACATTGAAACGGCGAGCGGCGTTAAGTTTGTGCGTATGGAAATGGGCGTACCTGGCATTCCTGCCTGCAAAATTGGGGTGGATGCTCAAATTAAAGCCCTGCAAAATGGCGTTGCCTCCATTTATCCCGATATTGACGGCATCCCCGAATTAAAAAAAGAAGCCGCCAAGTTTGTGAAAAACTTCATCAACTTAGATGTGAAACCAGAGGCATGCATCCCTACCGTAGGTTCCATGATGGCTGGTCTGGCTTGTTTTATGACCTTTGCACGCCTTCACAAAGAAAAGGATACCGCACTCTTCATTGATCCCGGGTTCCCTGTTCAGAAAAATCAATTCAAAATCTTGGGTCTCAAATATGAAACTTTCGATGTTTACGATTACCGGGGCGACTTGCTCAGAGACAAATTGGAAAGTTATCTGAAAAATGGGAATATCCATTCTATTATCTATTCCAACCCCAACAATCCATCTTGGGTTTGCCTAACGGATAAAGAGCTGCGTATTATTGGCGAACTGGCTAACAAATACAATGTATGTATCATTGAAGACTTGGCCTATTTTGGAATGGATTTCCGCAACGACATTGGTACGCCCGGACAACCGCCTTATCAGCCTACCGTGGGGCGCTATACCGACAACTATGCTTTGATGATATCTTGCTCCAAAGCTTTCAGTTATGCGGGAGAACGTATCGCCATCATGGTTTTATCCGACAAACTATACCAAACCCAGTCTGATGATCTGATTCCTTATTTTGGGACCCCCATATTAGGTCGTGCCATTATTTATGGAGCAGTTTATGCCATCAGTTCCGGCACTTCCCATTCAGCCCAATATGCTGCGGCGGCCATTTTAAGGGCCTGCAACGACGGTTCCTATAACTATTTGAATGATGTGCGCCAGTATGGTGAAAAAGCACACGTAATGAAGCGTATTTTCACCCAAAACGGCTTTAAAATCGTTTATGACCACGACGAGGAGAAACCCATTGCCGACGGGTTTTATTTCACCCTATCCTATCCTGGCTTAACGGGCGAACAATTACTCCATGAATTATTATACTACGGTATCAGTGCCATTTCATTGGCAATTACTGGCAGTAAGCGCACAGAAGGACTCCGCGCCTGCGTATCTTTTGTCCGCCCCGACCAGTTTGAAGATTTGGAAGAAAGAGCCAAATTATTCAACGAAAACCATCAATAATCGGAAATATTCTAATCTGATAATCCAATCGGGCGACCTTTTCCAAATATGGTCGCCCGATTGGTGTTTATGATACATTTTTTTCCAAAATTCCACATCACAAAACTTTGAATAAATCGTACAATATATATTATAGAAACGACGTAAAATCGTCCGACAAAAAAAAGACACTTGCACTATAAATGTTTTTTTGAAAAAAAATGTATTTTTGCCGCCAATTTCAAAATTGAAAAATTTATGAGCAAAAATTTGATTATTGTCGAATCTCCTGCAAAAGCTAAAACCATCCAAAAATTTATAGGAAAAGATTTTACGGTTATATCAAGTAAAGGGCATGTAAGAGATTTGCCTCAAAAAGAATTGGCTATCGATATCAGTAAAAACTTCCTTCCGAACTATGAAATCCTCCCCGACAAGAAAAAATTAATTGCAGATGTAAAAAAATTAGTCAATGATTCTGATGTTGTTTGGTTGGCAACCGATGATGACCGTGAAGGGGAGGCTATTTCTTGGCACTTGATGGAAGCTGCCGACATTCCTGCCGACAAAACCAAGCGCATCGTTTTTCATGAAATCACCAAGAAAGCTATCGAAAACGCTTTAGCCAACCCGCGTTCTTTAGATGTGGATTTGGTCAACGCACAACAAGCCCGTAGAATCTTAGACCGACTGGTGGGTTTTGAACTCTCCCCCGTATTGTGGCGGAAAGTGAAGCCCCAACTATCCGCCGGCCGCGTGCAATCGGTAGCAGTGAAACTCATTGTGGAGCGGGAGCATCTCATCAACCAATTCAATACCACTTCAGCCTATCGTGTGATAGGCAATTTTGTGGAAGAACATGATCACAAAACACAATTAGATGCTGAATTAAATTACCGATTTGAAACGAAAGAGAAAGCCCGTCAATTCTTGGAAGATTGCAAGCACAAGAAATTCTCTGTGGAAGCGGTAGAAAAAAGTCCCGGGAAGAAATCTCCTGCAGCTCCTTTTACGACCTCCACCTTGCAACAAGAGGCTTCGCGTAAATTGGGCTTTTCCGTCAGCAAAACCATGGTGGTGGCCCAACAACTTTATGAATCGGGATATATCACCTACATGAGAACCGACTCGGTAAATCTCTCCGAATTTGCCATCGCCGAGGCAAAAGAAGAAATTGAGAAACTATATGGTACCGAATATGCCAAACCACGGAAATATGTAACCAAAATCATCGGCGCACAAGAAGCACACGAAGCAATCCGCCCAACCTCAATGGCCAATCATACTGTTCCTGGCGATGCGATGGCCAAGCGTCTTTATGATTTGATTTGGAAACGCACTATCGCCTCACAAATGAGTGATGCCCGCTTGGAAAAAACCACGATCACTATTCCCGTGGAAGGAAGAAGTGAAAAATTTGTTGCTGTCGGTGAAGTAGCTCTTTTCCAAGGGTTCTTAAAAGTGTATGCAGAATCCAATGATGAAGAAAACGAAGAAGTTAAAGGGTTGCTTCCTCCTATGCAGGTAGGAAATGTATTGGATGCCACTGAAATTAAAGCCGTGCAGAAATTTGCCCAACCGCCAGCGCGCTACACGGAGGCAAGCCTCGTGAAAAAACTGGAAGAATTGGGTATCGGCCGTCCTTCCACTTATGCACCAACCATTAGCACCATATTGAAACGGGAATATGTGGTTAAAGAAACCCGCCCTGGAAAAGAACGGGATTTTTGTCAGCTTGTATTGACTGACAACACCATCAAAGAAGAGGTGAAAAAAGAGAAATACGGCTACGAAAAAGATAAAATTTTCCCCACCGACATCGGTCTCGTTGTCAATGAGTATCTCCAAGACAATTTTGAAGATATTATGGATTACCGTTTTACTGCTAATGTTGAAAAGAAATTTGACGACATCGCTGAAGGAAATGTGAAATGGCAGGAAATGCTATCCCAATTTTATCATAACTTCCATAACTCTATTGACCAAGCGATGAATCATTCTACCAAAGCAAGCGGAGAACGGTTACTCGGACAAGACCCCAAAACCAACGAAAATGTATATGTGCGTTTGGGGAAATATGGTCCAATGGCGCAAATCGGCGAGAATTACGAAGATAAAAAACCAAAATACGCACGCTTGAAACAAGGTCAGTCCATTGAAAACATCACATTGGAAGAGGCATTGGATTTGTTCAAACTGCCTCGCAATGTTGGTGAGTACGAAGGGAAAAACGTGGTTATCGGATTAGGACGCTTCGGCCCATATATCCGTTTCAACAACCAATTCATTTCCATCCCCAAAACGGAAGAACCCACAGAAATCAGTTATGAAAAATGTGTGGAATTAATTGAGCAAAAGCGCCGTACCGATATAGAACGTGCCCCGCGTACTTTGGGTGAATGGGAAGGGAAAGCAATTACTGCCGCAGTAGGCCGTTTTGGCCCTTATTTAAACTATGATGACCATAACTACACCTTGGAAAAAGGAACCGCCATTGCCAACCTCACTATAGAGCAAGCAATTGAGTTGTTACAAGGAGCCAAAAATAAAAATGTGATTCACAGCTATGATGAAGATGCCAATGTAAAAGTGATGAACGGTCGCTATGGCGCATACATTACCAATGGAACCGACAACTATAAAATCCCCAAGGGTATGCTTGCAGAAAATTTAACCTATGATGATTGAAAAAAAATCATTGCAACGACAGAACCCACGGCGAAGAAAAAAAGTTATTCCAAGAAAAAATAGGCTTGCCTAAAGTATTCAAACAGTTTTCCATCTTCCCCTTAATGGAAAACTGTTTGTCCATTTTCTTTTAAAATCTCTTGAGCTTCTTGATTTTGCATGATGCTCCCTCCCCATTCATCCAAATTGTAATTGTGTGGAGAGGTAAACCACTGGTTAATATCCATTGTAAGAGTTAGAGAAGTGGTCGTTCCTTCTTTTATCTCAAATGACTTATTGCTTAAAACGAGCGTGAAATGATTTGGAATATATTGTATAATTTGCTCATTTTCATATAATTGCCCTATTCCTGTGTGCAAATTAAACGGTGTTCGAACACTATCCCCCCGCAACCAATACCCGTTAATTTGCAAATAATGATACCCTCCGCCCAAATATACAGGCCAAGCCATATTGTTTTCGGGCGGGTTGACAAAAAAGCCCGTAACATTTTTTTCCGGTGGAAGCCCGAAAACAAAAGCAATGCTGTCATACGCTCCAATATCAATGGCATCCGTAATATTCCAAATATGCGTACTGGAAAGAGCCGCGTCATAATAATGCGTAGAACGATTGTCTTGTATGGAAACAACACCTCCGCCATGTTTATATAGCTTCAGGTCGGATATGAAGAATTTCACTTCATTGACTTCATATTGGTTTTGAGCCGCATTCACATATTGCAATGTGTCAAAAACCACTTCGCCACCATCAACCGATAGTGCAAAATGAATGGATAGTTTGCCGTCTGACGAAGTTGTTTTCTGGCAGGAGTAACAGAATAAAGCAAAAAAAACAACTGAAAAAACGATGCCGATATGCCGTTTCATGCCTACCACTCATCCACTTTTTCTACCGGAGGTTCCATACCTGTGGTGAGCGACTGCAAAAGACTAAGTATTTGTTCATCAACTTCTTGCAAATTAATAAAGCATTCCGGATCCCATTTTTTATTGTCAGAAGAATTGTCCAGCCACGCTTCAATAGGGGCAGACGAGGTTGCTCGCTCTTTAAAGTTAGTAATGGTATAACGGTAGCGGCCTTCACGGCACTCCAAGCGGAAAGTATAATAAACGATGTTTTTCCCGATTTTGGATCCGTCTTTTTGATGAGAATAAATTTTAACACTGGAATACATTTCAATAACTCCCTTTTCCCGATCCGCCGACTTGATAACCTCATTAGTGTTTTTATAAAAAGACTTGGCCCAACGCATTGCACGGTCGAAAAGTTCTGTTGCACTTCCCTGTTCCTGAATCACCTCCTTGTAAGTGATTAATCCTGTTTCTTCATCAATGGGCATATCAGGAGCAACAGGAGCTGCTGTTTTATCTTTTTGTGCAAAACCAAGGGCTACAGTAACAATAAGAATGAACAATAAGGAAAATCGTTTCATAATGATGATGGTTAATGATAAATGATTTGCAAAGGTACGTTAATTTTTTTGTTTTTAGCTGTCAAAACGCAAGCAACTTTTACAAAAAAAGGTTAATATTTTTTCTCCCATTTTTGAAATTTGCAGTCGTATCCATTTTTTTCATCTTTCGACACCCACTCATCTTCTACCAAATTCCACTCTTCCCATTTAACCGCAGGGAAAAACGTATCGGCCTCAAAATCGTGGAGTACCCGCGTCAAATAGATTGTTTTGGCAAGTGGAAGAAATTCTTGAAAAACAGCAGCCCCTCCTATCACAAAAGGCTCTGCATGAAATGGAAGTGCTGCAAGAGCTTCAGCAGGAGAAGCGAACAATTCCGCCCCCACCACTGCCCAATGTTCTTGGCGAGTAAGCACCATATTACGCCGTTCCGGCAATGGTTTCGTCGGCAGCGATTCCCATGTCTTCCTCCCCATTATAATGGGATGACCTATCGTCAACGCTTTAAAACGGTGCAAATCTTTAGGAAGGTGCCAAGGAATCCTCCCCTGTTTCCCCATTTCGCCCCTATTTCCAACGGCAGCGACAATAGAGATATTCTGTGAAGACAATAATTCTGAATAATCGCAAACGTACGTTTCTTTCTTGGTTGCATTAACAGGATAACCCGGATAAAAAACCTCCATAAAAACAGGCTATTTTTCTTTGGATAAAATTACAATGACAAAAATACACATTTTTTCATACTATTCTGCAATAATGCAGTACGAAATTAATGCGACTATTCACTAAAACTGAAATGGTTTCAGTAATTATGCTGCTGTTTTCACTCTTGGATCGAGCCAGCCGTATAGAATATCAACCACAATATTGATAATCACCAAAACAATAGAAACATATAAGAGGGAGCCCATCACCACCGGGAAATCATACTTGTCGAGGGCATCCACAATCACCACCCCCATGCCTTTCCAGTCGAAGATATATTCGACAAAAACTGCGCCGGCGAGCAACGACGCAATCCACCCTGAGATGGCGGTCACCACCGGATTCAGTGCATTCTTCAGCGTATGCTTCAACATAATCTGCACAGGAGCCACCCCCTTCGCCCGCGCCGTACGAATATAATCCTGCGACAAGACATCCAAAACAGAATTTTTTGTCAATTCAATAACAATAGCTAATGGTCTAATTCCCAGTGTAATAGCAGGAAGTATAATATTTTTCATATCCAAATACATACCTGAACCATAATCATCCACCGAATACAAACTGCCAAACATACTCAATCCAGTGTAATCGGCAAGGAGGAACGCAAAAATCCATGCGAAAAGGATAGCTGCAAAAAAAGAGGGCACCGACATCCCCAGCACAGAGAAAAACAGTGCGGAATGGTCGAACCATGTATTCTGATATAGTGCGCACAAAATGCCCACAAAAATACCCACAATTATGGCAAATACGATGGAAAAGAGCGCCAATAAAGCGGTTTTCGGGAAAGCCTCGGCAATAATTTCCGAAACTTGGCGCTTACTTTGATAGGAACGCCGCATATAAGGAACCTTTAATACAAGCGATGATTCCTTAAAGTTGATGATTTTCCGGTAGTGATAGTTTTCGTCATTCAGATAAAAAAAGGACTCTTTATCTTTTGTTTTGTGCCAAGAGACAGGAGAAAGATCATTCAGATAAGCCAGATATTGGACTCCTATCGGCAGATTCAGCCCCATTTCTTTCCTGATGGCCTCTTCCGTGGCAATATCGCTACGCTGTCCCATCATCATGCGCGCCGGATCGCTGGGCAAAATGGTAAACAAAAAGAACACCAGTGTAATCACCCCCAGCATTAACAAAAAACCGTACCCAATCCTTTTAAGGATAAATCGCAGCATACTCCTTCTTACAAGATTTAGACTTACATCACCAATTTAAATCCGACACCATGTACATTAATAATTTTGATAGAAGGGTCTTTTTGGAAAATTTTTCTCAACTTGGTAATATAGACATCCATGCTGCGCGCATTATAATAACTGTCATCACCCCAGATTTTCTTCAATGCAAATCCCCGTTCCAGCACCTCATTTTTCTTTTGTATCAACATCGTCAACAATTCCGTTTCACGGGTGGTAAGTTTTTGCGTCTCTCCATCAATAGTGAGAGACTGGTGATTCACGTCGAACGAAATTTTCCCAATCTGATAAACCAAATTATCTGTTTCCCCTTCCGTTTTTCCGGCTCTACGCAGCAAAGCATGAATCCTCGCCTGCAATACTTCCATTGAGAAAGGTTTCGTAATATAATCATCGCCGCCGATAGACAATCCCTCAATGATATCCTCCTGCATATCTTTCGCTGTTAAAAAGATAATCGGAATCTTTTTATCCATTTTCCGGATACTTTTCGCCAGTGAGAAACCATCTTTAATCGGCATCATGACATCTATCAAACAGATATCAAAATCATTGGAACAAAACATATCGTATGCCACTTCCCCATTATTTGCATGAGAGACAACATAATCTTTCGCCTCCAAATAAGCGGTAAGTACTTTTCCCAAATTAACATCATCTTCTGCTAACAGGATATTGTATTTCTTTTCCATAACTATTTATTTATTGGTAAACAAACCGTAAAAATACTTCCTTTTTTCACTTCACTTTGCACCATGATGTTGCCGCCGTGAAGTTGAACAATTTTTTTCACATAGCTTAGTCCCAAGCCATAGCCGCTGGCATTATGCACATTGCCTTTTTGCACTCGGTAAAACTCATCAAAAATATGGCGCAACTCCTTTTTTGCAATGCCGATGCCATTATCGGCAATGGAAACCACCACCATATTATTTTCATTGTGCGTTTCAATGGTAATCACTGGTCGTTGGGCACTATATTTCAAAGCGTTTTCTATCAAATTGATAAATATATTTTCGATATGCGATCTATCTGCAAAGATATCATTTCGCGTGGCTTTGTAGTTTACTATCAGCTCTCCATCACGGTTGGCCACCTGCAGCGCAATACTTTGGACTATCGAATCTATAATTTCCTCAACATTAATAACTTCCTGATTCAGCTCCAGCTGGCCTTTTTTCAATCGTGCCAACTGCAGAATTTTGGTTACCATTTTTTGCAAACGGTCATTTTCATCTTTAATGATTTTCACAAACGCCTGACTGCTATCTTTATCCGTGTGTATTGAATCATCGGAAAGTGCTTCACAAGCCAACGAGATAGTTGCCAGAGGCGTTTTAAATTCATGCGTAATATTGTTAATGAAATTGTTTTTCACCTCTTCATTTTTCTTTTGCCGCATCCATGCCAGGATAAGAGCGACAACCAGAATCGCTATCAACATGATGAGCAATACGATAGGGATAACAATTTCTATCAAATGTTGCAGAAAATAGCCTCTTTCATTCGGAAAATAGAGGATGAGATAATGGGAATAGGTTTCATCGTTGGGGATAGCAAAAACATACCCGTTATTCATTATTTCATAATCCTGATGTTGGGTTTGTGGCGGAATCACATAACTGTTATCCGTAACATTAAAGATACAGAAATCAGCTTCTGTATTGATGCCGTATTTCAATAAAATTTCGTTAGTATAGAAACGAAGGGTGTCACGATCCAATGAGGAGAATAAGGAATCGTTCTTCGTGTTGATGTTAAATTGCTCATTGTCTTTGATAAAAGTTTCATAAAAAAGACTATCTGCGAGAAGGGAGTCGGGACCATTTTCAAAGTAGGTGGTATCCTTATCCAATGAAGTGGTTTCCCCGCGATAAATCGTAATGGTTTCTTTGATCAGCGCGATGGGGCGTTTGTTGATCAGGAAAGTTGTTTTGGTGCGCACCTCTGTTGAATCTTCGACAACAGAGCGCATTTTTTTTTCCAACGAGATATTCTGTTTATAGATATTCTCTCCAATCATGTTGGAGATTTTCTGTCCGGCAATCAACACATTTCCTGTAAAGGCCGTCTTTTGAGCCTTTTCAGCTTCAATATAAAGACGATAGAAGCTAAAACCCAAAACGGCGAGGATGATGGTAAGGACAATCAGCCACAAAATGGCCCATGCGACTCTTTTTCTTTTAAACGAACTCATTGTAGCGCCAAAAAGGATAAGAAAACATAAATTTGCCGTGCAAAAATAGTCAAAAAAACAATACAAAAACAGGGCAACCAAAATGGATTGATTGCCCTACTCTCATATTGTAATAAAAACTTATGCTTCAGTGGTTTCTTCAGCGGTTGCTTCGGCCTCTGCTTCAGCGGCAGCTTCTTCGGAAGCGGCTTCTGTAGCGGCGGCTTCAGCTTCTGCTGCTGCAGCGTATTTGGCCGCAACTTTTGCAGAAATAGCCTCTTTCACCTTGGTTTCTGCTTCCAAACGTGCTTTTTCGATTTTACGTTGTTTGTCTGCTGCTTCACGTTTCACGTTATTCAACTTGGATTCTCTTTCTTGTTTCCAAGCATCGAATTTGCGTTGTGCATCATTTTCCGTAAGCGCACCTTTTTCAATGCCACCTTCCAAGTGTTTCATTAAATAAACGCCTTCGTGTTTAAGAATCGAACGAGCCGTATCAGAAGGAACAGCACCTACTTTCACCCAATACAATGCTCTGTCGAAATTAATTTTTACTTCTGCAGGATTGGTCAGTGGGTTGTAAGTCCCTAATCTTTCGATATAACGCCCGTCTCGTGGTGCACGACCATCCGCAACTACAATATGATAAAAAGGTTGGTTCTTTTTACCATGTCTTTGTAATCTGATTCTTGTTGCCATTTCGAAATTTTTTAATTAAATTTATTTGAAAAAAAGTGGTGACCCCGACAGGATTCAAACCTGTAACCTCTTGATCCGTAGTCAAGTGCTCTATTCAGTTGAGCTACGGGGCCAACTCATTTTTGAGGCTGCAAATATACACTAATTTTTAATTATATACATTTTACACTAAAAATTTTTTTTCTTGTAAAATGCTTTTATCCT
>JAEEUY010000030.1 GCA_016290715.1 Bacteroidales bacterium | reverse complement strand
TACATGAAATAAAAAAAAATTTATAAATTAAATAGATTTTAAAATATTAATATTCATTTTTTTGTTTACTTTTGGTTTTAAGTGATTGATTATTGAGGGGGATCAATGCATATCTCGGTGGTGAAGGTGTCTCTGTTGTTTGCCATAACGAAATAAGGTTTGACGCAAAACTATACGCCAAACCTTATTACGCAGTGACAAATAAGGGAAACCCCTTCAGGTCAGTCACCGTACTTTTTGTGGTTCCAGTGATCCCAATGGCTGCCATCATTGTCATCTTGCCCGGGACGGTGGAAGGTTTTCGCCGAACCGTTGTCCATCCACGAGCGGTAGGTGGGATCACGCCTCTCCTTTCGATCCTCTATGATGGCCAGAATGGCGAACACTATAATGACGATGACTTCCATTTTTACTTTTTTATCTACTGCAAATATATGCAAAAATTGTTCTAAACTTTCAGCAATGAAAATATTTTTCCCTCCGAAAGCGAAAAAAAATCACATCCTGCGGTAGATGTTCTTCACTTCGAGCGTGTGGATCATCGAGGCAGCCGCACGTCCGTACATCTTCGCAACCGTCTCGCCAATCTTGTGCCGCTCATTGGCGAAGATACGGTAATACCAGGTGCGACGCTCGCGTCCACGGCCACGACCCTCGAACTTCACCAGCTTGCCGCCGTTGCCACGGGTATAGCCGCGTCCCACGCCCCTCTCCACGTAGATGCCGTACATCGGGAACGAAAACGCCACCCAGTCCGGGACTTTTAGTTTTAAGTGATTGATTATTGAGGGGGATCAATGCCTACAACCGCCAATTACAGAGGTTTGACAAGTACAAATTGTAAAATGATTACTTTTGCAGCATGAAAGATACAAAAGAAAAAATCCTCACTTCGTTTGGAGTTAATAGCGAACAGGACTTGTTATCAATGCATGACAAAGATTTGGTTAGGCGTTACAGCTTATTGTTCCACGCCACAGCTTCGTATGCGATTAAGTATTACGAAGAGTGTAACGAAATTGAAAAGGCAGAGTTTGCCAATGCTATCAGAGATTGCATAATGAATGGCAAAACAATGTTTGTGAGTGCTATCAATAGAGAAGGGGTTAAAAGCGAAGAAAACCACGACTATTTTGAGAAGCTAAAAAGAGAAAAGCACGATTATCAATATATTATAGAATAGACTTGAAGAAGGCAATCATAGCTTCGTATAAGTCTTTGTCTAAGCTCTTGAAGTTTTAAGTGATTGATTATTGAGGGGGATCAATGCTCACCGACTTTTCTCGGTGCAAAAGTGCCAATTGCATATGACATCAGAGTGACAAATATTTGCATGTTAAAGATTTTGTGTATATTTGCAATCCGAATGGTAAGGTTTATGGGTAGAGCCATGAATCGGAACTGAGGCAGGACAAACAGCCTGATGAGTGGGTTCGACTCCCACCACCCATAAATCTTTACCCAATTTCAATATAATTATCCTGGTTAAATTCTATTCCGTCAGTTCTTGATGCAGTCAAGAAGTTCACTTTTGTTTTTGTGTTTCTTCGGATTTTCAACTTGTAATTAGGATGTATAATGTATTTGTTTTTGCCATCGGAATAAACAAAGTTTCTTTTCTTGTTGTCGTAGTATAATTTCATACGTTTTAAGTGATTGATTATTGAGGGGGATCAATGGGCAGTTTCCGAAATTTTTTCTTGTTTCTCGATTTCAGTTTCAGAATTTTGCGTATCTTTGCCATCGGAAAGTGTAGGAGCATTCATGCTGGAGGATATCTGTGTGCCGCCTTGCTCAGCGTCCTGCGATGCTTCAACGGTTTCGGCAGGCTGTTTAGCCGTAGTATGGCGGTTATACACTTCCTTTCTATTCTTTCCGTATGAAGTCTTGAAGATTCCTGCGGTATTGATATTCCAATAACTACCATCACCAGACAATTCCACAACAAGCGTGTTGTTGTGTTTATCTGTCAATTGCAACAGATAGGTTTGGTTTCCATCCCTATCCTTCCCTTCCTTGATGATTTCGTAATTCTTAGCCACCTCTTCAATGAAGTCAAGCACAGAAGCATAGCCTGCTTTCCTGATTTGGTCTCCGTGTCGCGCTTCGATATGCCCAAGCCCATATCCGTCATTGGTCGCTGGGGTTGTGATGATTCCCTCGCTCAACAATATAGGTGCGGGTGTGTTTTAAGTGATTGATTATTGAGGGGGATCAATGCCGCGAGCGGTGGCGGCTCTTCGACGAGGAGAAGCAGCGCCTTGCCAATGAGGCAAGTGAACCCGTCGAGGAACAGTCATACAACCCCTTCAATGACCGGGCCTACATCAACAAGCATCTGAAGAAAGCCAAGTGGTCCGACGAAGTGAAACTCAACGTGCAGCGCAAGGTCGATGCCTTGTTAAGTAACCAAGTCCCTGTCAAGTCAGAGACCTTGGAGCGTCTTCGTGAACGTGGAATCCATATTCCATAGCTGGTTTTTAGTTAATAATTTAGTTAGTGATTTGTGAAGGCAGCCGGAGAGTTCCAGCTGCCTTTCTTTGTTGAATTGTTTTCACGGAATTCTTTCTTTCCGGATAAAGATTTCTCGCTTTTTTCTTGTTTAGTACAAATATTCGTACTATCTTTGCATCGTCTTAATCAAACAAACACAGTAATAATGAAAACAGTGAAAGTTGAACTAACGGAAAAAGAAAACGACCTGATTCAAGCCATCAGAAACTACAGGAAGAGTTACATCTTCTCAAGCCTCGAAATCGAATTCTACATCGAAAGAACCCTGGCCGAATTGATGGCAGGCGAAGAATGACAAACCAACGGGTTTCGCTTTCTGACGGAACCCTCTTTAAAATAATAATACCATGGCAACAATGACAGTGAAAGAGACCCAGCAGGGAACAATGAAGAAACAATTGGAAGACATCCTATTGGCAATATCATGGAGAGAGTTGTCAACCCGCTACTTCGGCAAATCATGCTCGTGGCTGTACCACAAGCTTGACGGTGTTGATGGCAACAAAAAGCCGACCGACTTCACGGAGGAGGAACGCTATCAGTTGAAAGGCGCGCTGGTTGACTTGGCTGACCGCATCCGACGCGCTGCCGACACGATACAATAAGCCCACGGCCGCTGTGTGCCGTTGATTAAGACAAAAGCCGCCGCCCGGGCTTGCGGCGCACCCCAAGTCCCATCATCTTCGTGACACCACGGAAATGGTGGGCTTTTTTTGTGTAAAAAAAATCCACGGAAATTTAACACAACCCCTTGACAAGTGTTTTAAGTGATTGGTTATTGAGGGGGATCAATATCCTGCTTTTTGTTGCGTATTATGATTACTTGTATTATCATTGCTGCGGAATAAGGCAGAAATATTTCATGATGAAAAGATGTCTTTGGCTTATAGGCTTTGTTTTGTTTACCGTTTATTTTGCGAAAGCACAAAACGACACGCTTATCTTTTCTGTTCCAGGCGGGTTTTATGAGGAGGTGTTCCAACTTAAATTGTATAATTATTTTCAGCAAAACCATATCTGTTATACCACCAATGGCAACCGGCCAACGGCACAGTCGCCTTTGTATGAAGGAACTATGACGTTGGATTACAGCAAGTATTCAACTTCTCACATTTACACTATACAAATTTCACCCGATGACTTGGTCTATGTGCCAGATTCCGTCCAGCATTGTATTGTGATTCGTGCAGCCGTGTTTGACAATAACGATAGTTGTGTGAGCAAGGTGGTTACCAATAGCTATTTCATCAAGGAGTTAGGTTGTGACACGCATGGTTTGCCTGCTGTCTCCATATG
>JAEEUY010000029.1 GCA_016290715.1 Bacteroidales bacterium | reverse complement strand
CTTAGTGTTGATGGTCGAGCGCGACAGGAAGGTCACGTCATTCGACATATCTTTGAAAACAACCAGTCTGTAATTCTTAGGGTGAATGTCTTTTTTCATCGCTTTCTTTCCTTTTGATTTTGAGTGTGCAAAAGTACAACAATTTATTGGAATGGCAATCAGTTTGGAGAAAAAATTTTACAAGATAATGTAACACTTTATATATCAATGCTTTACAATTTTTACCCCATGATTTTCCCCCTCCATATCTGTCACGCTAATCAGATATACTCCTTCAGGCAATTCGGCCATATTGATTTCATTGGCACCCCGTACTGTTTTCACCAACTGCCCCAAGGCGTTATATACCTTTACTTCAATGGCTTCAACACCTTCAATCATCATCCTGTCACCTACCGGATTAGGATAAACAAATAATCCATCGTCTTTGATCATTTCCTCAACTTCCGTAAGTGAACATGCGTTGTATGCGGGATCCTGCCAAACGAGCTCTCCGTTTTGATGGAAGCAAAGTAAACGGGATGAGAAATCGAAAACTTCGGCATATCCACTCCATGGCAATCCAAAGTTGCTGCCTATACCTTCCACCCATGTTTCCTTGGCTTGAGGTCTTCCCATATTATCATAGTTCAATCCGAACCAAAACTTTTTCCTGTCCACCCCGCCAATATATTCTATACTAATGGAATCAACCGTATAAGAAGCCTCAAAATCCCCAAAACACAAAGTGTCGCCAACATTGGCAGTGAAGTCATAGTACAATATGTCGTAAGGAGCATCGAAATTCCGCCCCCATATCTTTCCATCCTCTTCTCGAAACACTGAGAACAAATAAGGTTCGTTGTCGTCTTTAGTATTCATGAGTTTCATATACCGAACATTTTCTATGAGTGTGTCCCCCGTACAACTAAATAAATAGTTATGATATCCCCACCTTTCCAAAAAGATGGTATTCCATTCATTACCATTTTGGATGACGGGTGTCTCGGTAATTTCAGCACTATATTTTCCCATTTCTTGTTGATAACGGGCACATAACGGAATGCTGTTAGAAGTAATGCCCACAGATCGCCAGGCAGAAATAACAGCAATTCTTTCGTCGCTGCACCTGCCAAATAAATCCTCCGCAGCAAACACCGAGGCGAACAAGGCATCAAAATAGTTGGCTGTTGGGGTTAAATACAAATGAAGCATCCTGTATGCGACAAGCCCAGCATGATCAGGTCCAATAGCTTGTGAGAGGTTATAAAACCATTTGTTCTGAACTCCCGAGTTAGTATGAATGCCTCCGGAGTCATTACCACTTTGAGGGTCAATCCAATTTTGTCCTTGATAATAATCTGGTTGAGAATAAAGAGAAGGATTCGACATACTTCGAAAAGTACAAGCATCCTCCCCTATTGTCCAATTCCAGTTTCCACCGTGATTCGTTCTAATAAATCGCTCCGCTAACATTCCAAAAATATCGGCAAAAGATTCATTTAACGCACCACTCTCGCCATGATATTCAAGCTCTGCACTTAAAGCAACCAATCTGTGAGCCAATTCATGCCCCACTATATCTATGGTTGACAACCAATGTTCACTACACTTACCAATCCAAATACGATTATTTGAATGAGTATAAATGCTGTAATTATCAATATTTATACCTGCGTTAATAAATGTACTATCGGAAATGGTGTTGTTATGATACTCTGTCCAATAAAAATCCGCCAATTGTCCAATAATCCAATGTGCTGTAGTTGCAGGGGCTTGTATACTATCTATCCAATCGTTAGTTTCGCTGTAAATAGGTCGCCTGTTTAGTACGGTTTTGTTACCTTTAGAGTTTTGAAGTGTCCATGAATTAGAATTTGACGGCCTGTATGTTTCCATCTCATTCACAATGTATCCATCATAAAGAGTTTGAACATTGCCATTGGCATAGCCTTTTCTCGTAACCTCAGCGACATCAAATAGATCTCCTGTTTTTGCATTTATCAGAACACGGTACTCCCCCATTGTTGTGTTAATGAAAAAACGCCATACAAACTTAAAATTTGTTGACTTGAATTCGTAACCGTATTTTCTTGCCAGACACAACTTCCCCTTTGGCAAAAAACGACAATAACAAATCGAATCAAAGCATCCATTCGCATCCAAACAAAACCCGGACATCAATACCGAGTCGTTCCAAATGAAAGTTCCGGGAACCGCATCCAATGCAACATTTAGTGCCGTCGATTGCGCAATGGGGTCGGATGTGTCTATATCCAAATCACCCACGAGACTTCCTGTAACAACGGTGATCGTATCCGACACATCAACAGAAATAATGACTGAAGATTCAACCTCATAACCATTGTAATACTGTTTATACTTCGTGTATCTTGTTCGGCCCGAATTTGATTTCTCCATAGCAATTCCGTCCAAAAAAGTGACTTTTGACACTACGAGCTCGTCTTTTTCACTCAACCCAAATTCCGACTTACAAATAGGGACAAATTCTTTTACCGTTAGAGTCTGTGTCCCTTTTCCATTGTTAAAATAATACCAATGGGGAAAAATCTCATGTTCTACAATCGAAAGTTTTTCTTGTCCATGCAATACACTTGAACAGATTAGCATTGTCGCAATGACAAACGTCCTAATAACTCGCTGTTTCATTTTGATTATTTTTGAGTTAACTTTGCAAATTTACAACATTTTTTGAACTGGCAACTGTCTTCTTGGATTTTTTTCAACAAATAAACAAGAAGCTTTTATTCTCACAAAAAGTATCGCCACACCGAATTAATTATTATCTTTGCATCACGAAACGAGTGTAAAACTTAATCAACAAATTATAAACCAACACATTAAACAACAAATTGTAATGAAACAAGCTTTTAATTTCAACGCAGGTCCCTGCGTACTGCCCAAGCAGGCTATCGAAAGCACCGTCAAGGCGCTCTATGATTTCGACAACACCGGTATCGGTATCGCCGAGATTTCTCACCGCACCCCGGGTTGGGAGCGCATCATG
>JAEEUY010000028.1 GCA_016290715.1 Bacteroidales bacterium | reverse complement strand
TCTAAAATATGGTATTCTTTGGTGGGAAACGGGGGAAGCGCTTGGGGTTGGGACAGGAAAGCTGTGCTGCTTTTGATGATATTTTCCAAACGAGTGTTGTAGTAATCCAGATTTAGATTCAATCTGTAATGCTGGCTGTCGGAGATCTTAACCCAACGGATGTCGTAAGCGATGAAAGATTTCAATCCGACGTGATTCTCCATGTCTTTCCAGTTGGTGCGCAGAAAATCATAATTCAATCGTACGTCTTGTTTGATTTTCTTTTCTTCTAACACATAGTTGGAGGCGACTCCAATTTCAGCTTTAACGTGGTGGAAATTGTTTTTGATGGAATCTTTGTTGTATTCCCCACCTTCAGGGATGTGATACCCATAAAAGCGTGCGGCTTCGTGGTTGTAATCCACAGAAGAATAGAGTGTCTGATGTCTGAAGAAGCGATTGAAATGGATGCGTGCACGCGTATCACTCATCGGTGCTGATGGGTGTTGCTTCATGGTCTTGCCGATACGGCTAACCCATGAGGAGAAGTGATGGACATCCACCCCGTAGGAATATTTGGGACTTTGCAGGTTATGAAACGAAAATTCCAACAGGGGCGTTACAGGATAGCCGAATCCGACCTTGATGAAGTTCCGGTACATTTGTTCCAGTACATCAGGTGAAACCTTGTTGTACTTGATCGGGGCCGGTTGGAAGGCAACATCCACGCGTTGGGGAACGATGTAGTAGTCGAATTCCACTTTTGTGCTGTTGGTGTCTTTGATATTCGCTTTCTGATTCAATTTGGTGGAAGGAATCAGTTTGGGCGTATATTCAATACGGAAATGCGCGGTATCCACCACTTGTCCCATCGCAAAATAGGTTACAAATAAAATGAGGAGGGTTGATATATATTTTTTCATTGTTACTGTTTTTTTATTAATCTTCATCTTCGTCTATGGGACGTAAACTATTGGGATCTTGTTGTTTCGGTTGTTTTTTTGCGTTTTCGATTTCATCTATTTGGGCTATTTTCTGACGTGCCACTTCACGCAAATCATCCCCATCATAATTATCTACAATGCTTTGGTAAGTGTGTCGGGCTTGGAAGTAATTTTTCTTTGCCACATAAAAATCACCATATAATATAAAGGTAGAGGCTAACCAATATCCGGAAGTGTAGTTTGCTTCCAATATCTCGCCAATTTTCTTTTCGCATTCATCGTAATTGCCTTGGGTGTATTCGATGAGTGCGCAATAGTAAGCCGCTTCAGCAGAGAGGTCGTTGGTGCTTCTTTTGGCCAAAGGAGCTAAATATTTTTTGGCTGAATTGTAGTCGCGAAGTTGGTAGGCTGATTTTCCGGCAATCAGTTCGGCATCCTCTTTTAATTCAGGATCCGCTTTGTCGGAATTGATGTAGCCTTTGGCACCTTCTAAAGCATCGCGGTAATTGCCTAATACAAAGGCGCATCTCATAATTCCGTTGTAGGCGTAAGAGATGTTGTTGTCGTTGGAAGCACAGGCCAACAAGTCATTGAAGTAGTTGAGGGAGCGGGCATATTCGTTTTTGTTGAACAGGATGGTAGCCGCGTGTCGCAGAGCCAGTTCATTGTTTTCTGTGCGGTAGTTTTTGATGAGATATTCATAATCGGCGAGCGCATCGTCATAATTCTTGTTCCCGTAAGCGCATTCTGCACGATAGAAATGCGCATTGGCAGCAAACAATCCATTCGGGAAGTTTTTCAGATAATCGTTGAATCCCGCGGTCGCCAGTTCACAATTTCCTTTGGTGTATTTTGATTCTGCCGCACGATAGGTTACCGAATCTTGTCGTTCGGCAGAGATGTTGACATTCCCTTTGCTCTTGATATAATCAAAGAAATCGCCGGTCCTTCCCATTTCTGTATAGATGTTTTCCAAGTTGGCCATGGCATCTTTGGCTTCTTGTGAACCGGGGTATTGTTCAATCACCTTTTTGAAGGTGGCAATCGACATGTCTGTATTTTGCGAATTGAGGTAAGCTTGTGCTAAACGGTTGTGCGCTTCACGGGTGTATGGACTTTTAGGATATTTCTTGATGAATTTCTGATAAGAGTCAATGGCTATAGCATATTGGTTGCGAGCATGATAGGTGCTTGCCAACTCAAACTCTGCTTCATCAATGTAGGGCGATTTGGTATAATATTGGGTGAATCTTTCCAATAATTCTATTTTCTTTTTGTCATTTTGTTGATACCCATAACATTTGGCTTCCTGGTACAGCGCATAGTCCGCATTGCCCATTTTCATTTTCTCGCACTTCTCATAATAGGTGATGGCAGAAGAGAGTTTCTTTTGCATGAAGTAGCTGTCGGCTAAACGAGCGGTGGCATCGGCTTCGTAGTTGGCATCGTTGAACTTGTCGGAGAAGGAGAGAAACTTGTCAAAATATTGCTGTGCTTCTTTGTATTTGTTGCATTTTAAGGCGGCATAACCAGTGGAGTATAAGGAAGTTATATAATTTTCATCTTTGCTTGCCTGTGCTTGGTTATGATAGACAAGAAATGATTTGTAAGCCTTTTCGTACTGCTCGTTTCTGTATTGGGTTTCCGCTTTCCAATAGAGGTTTGAGAGTTGTAGGTCAGCAGCCATGGGGTAAACCATCGATTTGTTAATCATCTTTTCAGCCTTATCGTATTCACGGTTGTTGATAAGTTCCAAAGCGCGGAAATGGCTGCAGCGTTGGTAAGCCCGCATGATTTTGGGACTTTTGTCATCCAATCGTTCGATGGATTTGACCGCTTCTTCGTAATTTCTAGTGGAGGCGTAGATGGTTGCGAGGTATTCGGTTGCCTCGGCGCTGCGGGTGGAGTGCGGGTATTGTTGAATGTAGTTTTCTAAGGCAGAAATAGCGCTTTTGAAAGGAACTGCAGCGGTTTCGTATTGCAGTTTTGCATAATTGTACAATGCATCTTCTTTTATTTCAGGGATATAATCCTTCTTGGAAGCTTCAAAGAAACTTTGGGTGGCCAACGATAGTTTCTGCAATTTCAAGTAGCAGTCGCCCATCACATAATAGGCATTCTGCGACAGTGCATCCTCTTTCCCAACAGTTTGTGTCAAATATTCCACCGCGTTGCTATAATTTTGTGTCTTGTAAAAAGTATAGCCGATGGCGTAATTGTTGTTGCGCGTTGCTTCTGAGGTATCTATAGTAGTGCTGGATTGATTGGTATTATTGAGTTCAATATATTTGTTGAAGTAGGGGAGTGCCTGATTGTATTTGTCCAAATTATAATAAGATAAGGCAATAATGCGATTTAATTCCGCTTTATCGGCACTTTTTTCCAAAAGTTCCGGAGCTAAGGCTATCACCGTGTCATAATCTTTTTGTATGAAATAAATTTGTGTGATGTAGAAAGGAACCACAGATGCATACTCTTTGGCATCTTTTAAAATCAAAAAGTCTTCCAAGGCGGCAATGTACTGTTGGTCTTCATAGGCAATGTGGGCAAGGTAATAGATGGCTTTTTGCTGATAGGGGCCTTCGTATTTTCTCGCCTCACGAAGCAAAGATTTCGCTTCATCGCTATCTCCATCGACAAGGTATGCGTAGCCTTTTTTGAAATAATACTCGGCTAAATCCTCCTTGGGGATTTTCCGTTCGTCAATCTCTTTGAAATTTTCCAAAGACCTTTTGTATTGCTTTTTGTAGTAATAAAATTTTGCCACTTCAAAATAGGCTTGGGGCACATAACTATGAATGGGATATTTTCGGATGAAGTCTTTGAGTAAAAAAGCGGCATTGTTATTGTTCAATTTTGCCGCGCAATATCCTTGGTAAAAATAGGAATTTGACTTCATGTCATATTGCCGGTCGCTGGTGTTCTCGTACACAAATTTAAAATACTCCTGTGCCGATCCATATTGTTTTTTCTGAAGCAATTCCATAGCCATTTGATACTGATATTCAGGAGTATTGTAATGTGCAGGGAGTTGCGCATACGCAAAAACGAAAGAAAAAACAACACTGAAAATAAGGTTACTTCGAAGAATGAGTCTTTTCATAAAAAAAATTATTCATTTAATATCTAAAATACAAAATTATAAAAGATTAACGATTGGATTGATGTATTTTGTACAAAAGAATTAACAGATAATTTTTAATAAAAAGAGTGATTTTTTTTATTTTTGCACTTTATTTAAAATCGGTTAAAATGGAAAAAAGAGATTTGTTTGGCAGCCGACTGGGTGTTTTGCTTGCTTTGGCCGGTTCTGCCGTCGGGTTAGGTAATTTGTGGCGCTTTCCCTATTTGGTGGGGAGCAATGGCGGTGCAATGTTCATTATTTTATACCTGTTTTTTGTTTTTATCATCTGTCTGCCTTTGATGTTTACAGAATTTGTAATAGGCCGCCGTAGCCATGCCAATGTTTTTGGCGCTTTTCGCTCGCTTTCTTCTGACAAGAAATCTTTATGGAGCAAAATCGGATTCATCTCGGTTTTGTGTTCCTTCACCATCTTGTCGTTTTATTCTGTGGTGGGTGGTTGGACGATAGATTATCTGGTGAGATCTTGCATGTTCCAATTTCACGTGAACAGTGACTATTCGGAAATGTTTAATTTATCGACGCAAGTTGCATGGCGTCCGTTGCTGTTTACTGCTATTTTCTTAATACTCACTGGTTTGGTTGTTAGAATGGGTGTGAAAGACGGTATTGAAAAGTTCACCAAAGTAATGATGCCCATACTGTTTTTAATGGTTATACTGGTGGCTATTCGGTCGGTTACGCTCCCCGGTGCCGGTGAAGGGCTGCGTTTCTTGTTCAAACCGGATTTTTCCAAATTGACTGCCACAACTGTCTTGTCGGCCATGGGGCAGGCCTTCTTCTCCTTGTCTATAGGTTGTGGAACGATTATTACATACGCTTCCTATGTCAATAAATCGGAGAATATCATGAAGACCTCTTCCTATACGGCATTGATGGACTTGGGGTTTGCTTTATTGGCAGGGATGGCGATTATGCCGGCGGTGTTCGCTTTCGGGCAGTCGCCGACAGAGGGTCCTGGCTTGGTGTTTATCATTATTCCACAAATCTTCGCCCAGATTCCGTTTGGCAGCATTCTCGCCATCTTGTTTTTCTTTATCCTATTTTTCGCAGCGATAACCTCTTCAATCTCTCTGCTGGAGGTGGTGGTAGCCTATTTGATTGAGGAATTTGAAATGGTTCGCCGTAAAGCAGTATTTATTTCATTTACAGCAGTTTGTGTTGTGGCGATCTTGTGCTCTTTGTCATTGGGTCCATTGCAAGAGTTTAAAATAGCCGGATTTGCCATTTTTGATTTTTTGGACAAACTCTCTGCCAACATTTTATTGCCTGCTGGCGGCTTGTTGTTTGTATTGTTTGCCGGATGGAGAATGCCGGATCAGGATTATATCAATGAATTGACAAATGAAGGAACGCTTCCTGTCAACCGTTTTCTGTTGAAGGCAGTCCGCTTCATTGTAAAATATGTCGCCCCGATTATTATCTTGCTGATATTGATAACGGGTTTTGTCATATAAATCCCGTTATCAATAATTTGTGGGTTATTCAAGATAGATTGTTCTCATTTTTTCTATTTCCGACTCTGACAATCCGAGTTGGTGAATGATGAAATGAAGGAGGGATCCGTATTGTTTTTCAATCAGATCAAAGGTATAAATAAAGTTTTTCTTGCTGCAACCGACGAAAGCGCGAATAACATCAACATCTGCATCAGTACCGCCGTCGGCAATCAATTTTTCCGTGATCTCGTTCAAGATGTCTTGATAAAAGATGTTTGACAGATCGAAGTCGGCAATAATGAGTTCGCGGGAAGCACCGAGCGTGCCCAGAACGAATGCCGCTCCCCATCCGGCACGGTCTTTTCCTTGTGAGCAATGCCAAAGGGTAGCCCCCCCATCGTAGTTGGTTACTTGTTTTAAAAAAAGGCCATATTGTCGCCGTGTGTATTCACTGTTTATCAGCGAAGGGTACATGTTTGCAGTTAATTGTTTGGCTTCGTCTGTCTTGGCCACTTTGACCAATTGTTCAATGGTGAAATTTTTGGCCACCTGAACCAATGCGGTATTTTCCCATTCGTCGTCATCAGGGTTGATACAAGGAATGTGGGTGCTTATACAATAGGGAATACGACGGTCGGGAAACATTTGAAATTCACTGTCCCCGCGGAAATCGAACACCCGTGTAACATGATATTCGTTGGTTAACTTTGCAACATCTTCTTCTGTCGCATTGTATAAGTTGCCACTTCTTAAAAGCATTCCACGGCGGATTTTACGACCATCAAGCATGACGTAACCTCCCAATTCCCGTGCATTGGCAACCCCTTCCAAATCTAATGCTTGTTGCGGATATGAAAGCTGAATATTATTTTCTGACATAAAGTGTCTTTTAGGGGCAAAAAAAATCCTATTATTTTTTCTTGAATAAAGAGATGACAAATAATAAAACGATAGCGCCCAAAACAGCAACAATCAGTTCCCAGATGATTCCGCCTTTTGAGATTCCTGCCAAACTCATCAGCCAACCGCCAATAAAGCCGCCTACGATACCGACAATGATATTTACGATGATCCCGAAACCGCCGCCGCGCATGATTTTACCTGCAATGAAACCTGCTAATGCGCCAAATAAGAGATAAAGAATAAAATTAAGCATAACATTTTTTTTTAAGATGAATAATTCAATCCGCAAAAGTACGCAAAAAATGGATAAGTTCAATGAAAAAAAAGTTGAAGATAATTTGAATTTAGAAAGAAAGCATAAAATTTGTATTTTTGTGCGTTCAAGTTTTATTCGTTGTTTTACCAAACCCTCATTTATTATGAAAAGAATCTTGTTGTTATTATGTGCTGTTGCCTTATTGGCAGTGGCTTGCGATAAGGATGAACCAGCACAAGACACCAACAATAATACAAATCCATCTGACACCACTCATACAGAATATCCGCCAACGCAAGAAATGATATATAATGCAGTAACGGACATTGATGGCAATAGTTATGATGCGGTACTCATTGGCAGTCAAGTGTGGATGGCTTCGAACTTGCGTACCACTCGTTATGCCAATGGTGATTCAATACCGGAGAAAGATACTATCAGCGCAATCGACCCATGTCGTTATGCGCCAAGTACGGATGTGGCCACGTACGGTTATCTTTATAATTGGCCGGCTGTAATGCACGGGGAACCCACTTCTTCACACAACCCGAGTGGGGTGCAGGGTATCTGCCCCGACGGATGGCATGTGCCCAGTGATGCGGAGTGGACACAACTTATATCCTATTGCGGGAATTACAGTGTGTATGTGTGTAATGGGATTGAAAAAAATATTGCCAAGTCGTTGGCGGCGGAGTATGGTTGGCAGCTATATGAATATAATGAATGTGCTGTGGGTAACAATCAAAGCGCCAACAATACCATAGGATTCGGCGCGCTGCCAGCGGGCAACTACGGCGGCAGTTTCTCTAATTTTGGTAACAATGCTTATTATTGGAGTGCTACTGGTCATAGTAGTAGCGATTCATACTACCGTTGCCTGTATTACAATAGTACTTCTGTGAGTCGCAGTTATAGCATTACGGAATTTGGGTTCTCCGTGAGGTGTGTCCGTGATTAATGGATTAAGATGTAAGGCAAGATAGCAGCCTCCTGCTGTTGGAAGATGCCTATATATTTTCAGCAGGACAGTTGATGTTGATTTGGGCGGGTGCATTATAAATATGATAATTCCCTTTCTTCAGCATCTCCCCCTCAACTTCACCCCAAACGGGTTCTTCAGCATTGATTTCAACCTCATCGCTTTTGAATACCATGGCTTCTTGTAAGGTTTCAATGTGCTTTCCGGAGAAAAGCTGTTTGACTTTTGAAATGACTTTCCATGGGGATATTTTTTTGATGACAACGATGTCGAACAAGCGGTCGTGGGGATTGGCCATAGGCACTTGCCGCATGCCATTGCCGTTGTATTGGGCGATGCCGACGGCGATGGTGAATACCGGAGTGGTGATTGATTCTTGCGCGGTTTTAATGGTTACTGTACTGCAACGATATTTGAAAAGTACTTTCAACAAGTTGATTAAATACACCATTGATGGAAGAATAGCAGGTTTGCTGCTTACTGTTTTATGAATGACGGCAGCATCAAAAGCGAATCCTGCAATATTTACGAAATATCGCTTGCCCACCACTTCGTTGTGGACAGTTGTTTCGGCAATACCTACGTCATTGAGTGTATAATTTCCTGAAAGAAAGGTGTTTAATGTTTTTTCGGGTTGGTGTGAAAGTTGCAGTGTGCGAGCATAATCATTGCCTGTTCCCAAAGGTATGAT
>JAEEUY010000027.1 GCA_016290715.1 Bacteroidales bacterium | reverse complement strand
CCGTAGCGATCTTTGGGCGTTTGCTTGCACCATGCGATGCATACGTTCCCATTGATGAATAGGTAAATAGTATATAATGTAAGGGTTACATAATTGTGAGACAAAATCATCAGGATGACACCGCAGATGGAAAAAATAACCCAGTAAAACCATGCGTCTGTTCTTTTGCGAATCATCAGGAAGTTGGCCAAGGTGCTGGAGCCGACGATGGCGGAACTGATTACTGCCGCTGTGGTAAATTCATCTTGGAGCAAGAACAGGTCGGCAAGCATGAGGATGGCTAAAATACAAAGCACCACCAAAAATCGTTTTACATCCATAAATGAAGGGATGGCGTATTCTGAATCCATATCTTGATTGTTCCCTCTCTTCCATTTTATAAGGGTATAAATCTGGCAAGGAATGAAAACGCAGTAGTATAAGATAGTCAGGTCTTTAAACCCTTCCAAATAAAATTGCACGCCAAGCAAAACGGACATGATGATACCTATGGCAAATCCCAAATAATTATTAGGGTTTTTCACGATGAGGATATAGGCAGTGCCAATGATGCCGGCAACGAGTTCCAAGGGAAGATAGGGATTGATAAGTTGCCCGTCTTTAACTATTAATCCGCAGAAATAGAGAAAGATAAGCACTGCTGCAAAGATGCCTATAGATATGAGTAAGTTGATAAAAACTTCTTTCAGTAAAACTTTAAAATCATTTTTCATAATATATTCTTTTTGATTAAGGGTTGGTTCTTAATATAAAATAGCGGGTGATGATTTCCAAGATGAAGCAGATGAGGGCAAGTACAAGGAAAGGCAGGAATTCATCAGACTTGTGTATCATAATATCCTCGCTGACAACAGATTTCTCCATTTGGTCAATTTCGTTGTATATGGCTCTCAACTTTTTATTGTTGTTAGCGGTGAAGTATTTCCCGTCTGTTTGGGTGGCAATATGTTTGAGCAGAGCTTCGTCGATTTCGGTTTTTACGGTAAAAACATTCCCATGGACTTGCATTTTCGACATTTTCCCGTTGGTGCCGCAACTGATAGTATATACTTTAATACCCAGTTCTTTGGCCATTTCAGCGGCGGAATGCGGGTCCATATAGCCGGCATTGTTTACGCCGTCGGTGAGGAGAATGATGACTTTGCTTTTGGCTTTGCTCTCCCTTAAGCGGTTGATGGCGGTGCCAAGTCCGTCGCCAATGGCGGTACCGTCATCAATCAGTCCGAATTTCACTTCGTGCAGCAGTCGCTGGAAGGTCTCGTGGTCGGAGGTTAGAGGACATTGGGTATAGGCTTCCCCTGCATATACCACTAACCCCAAACGGTCGGTGGGTCGCGCATCTACAAATTCAGCGGCGATCTCTTTGCAGGCTTCCAGACGGTTGGGAGAGAAGTCCATCATTTGCATACTGCCCGATATGTCAAGGGCGATGACGATGTCAATGCCTTCTGTTTCAATGTTTTTGTTTCTAAAAGTGGATTGTGGGCGGGCAATGCACACAATTAAAAGGGCAAAAGTGAGGGCACGCAATATCATGGGCAGGTGCCGCAAGCGGGTGCGCCAAGTGCGGGGGGCGTTTTCAAATGGGGCAACAGAAGAAATCGTCAGCGCCGTTTGCATCTTGTGCTGTTTCCATATTTGCCAAACGAGGAATGGAACAAGGAGTAGCAGGAGCCAAAAAGCGTGTGGGTGAACAAATTCCACCGTTTTTATCAATTGAAAAAATCCATCAAATATTTTCATTTTTTGTGTTCTATTTTTTTAGATTTTGTTCTGCCATTTTGGCTTTCTCTACACTATCGGTACTTTGTACAAAAGTAGAGGCGTTTTTAATACTGCGCTCATTTTCCTCTATTTGCGGCTGCCACTTGGCAAATTTAGCCAAATCAGCTGTCTCCAATATGACTTTTAGCTCTTCCAAAGAATGTTCCTCAATGTCCAAATCGGAAATGGCTTCCATGATTTCGGGGGTTACCATCTCTTTAGCGTTGATATCCCATTGGTTATCAATGTATGTCCGTAAAATCATACTCAACTCAGAATAGTAGTCTTTTACTTGTCCTTTCTGCCATAATTTCTTATGTTTCAATTCTTTAAGACTGCTAAGGGCAACTGATCCGGCATTTATTTTGAGTTTCATCTTTTGCTCTCTCGCTTTTCGCTCGCGCCAATATTTCAGGGCATATTTTTTTATGTAATATCCACCTGCTACAAGCAAGGCGGCAATAATCACTATCCATAACAGCACTTTCCACCAGCTATTGTTGTGCCCTGTTTTTTCCAAGTCAATGTCTTTCCCATCCATAGGGGACTTGATATCTTTGAAAGCCAAGTTGGTATCCACAAAAACAGGGAGCGAGTCGATGAAAAACTGCAATGCTTCAGTTTGGGCAAGGATAATGGAGTCGTTTTCCAATAGGGGAATAGGGGCAATGAGTGCCACACCCGTATCAAAGGAGGTGAGGATAATATCTTGGTTATAAAGGGCTTGTTTCCCTTCGATTTTTTTAGTGATGGACTTTTCTTCAACAACTTCGCAGTTTTTCAATGCCCATTTTTCAGAGGGGGCGAAAGCAACGGATTTCTCGGTGGGAGCAGTGATAGTCAAGTGTAACTGCAGTTGATCGCCGATAATGATACGGTTGGAATCTAACCGGGCAGTAACCTTCACATCTTGTGCAGCACAATGTATGAAGGTGGAAAGAGTCAGTAAAAGGATGAATAAGAATCTATTTTTCAACATATTAAAAAAAAACTCTTTTTGTAAGAAAAAAGTCTGCAAAGTTCTGCATTTTTTTTGAATAATAGTATGCGTAATGAAAAAAATTATTGTTCTCCGCAAATATTGGGGAAGTTTAAGGGTTGCACAAAGGATTATTTCTTCTATTCTTGACATGAAAAACCTTTATTGTCGCTTATTCCAACTTTTAGTGAACATATAAAGTTCTATACAGGAGTTTTTTTTGATTTTGTTGAAAAATCATTCGCAAGACCAAAAGAGAGCATCCCGATTCAAAATAAAGTGATATTTTTGCGTTGTTTTTACGCAAAGAATAATACAAAATGAGTTATACGTACGATTATCCTCGTCCTGCGGTTACTGCCGATTGTGTGGTATTCGGGGTTGACGGCAAGTCTCTGCAAATTTTGCTTGTTAAGCGGGGCAATGAGCCTTTTAAAGGGGGTTGGGCTTTTCCTGGCGGGTTTATGAATATGGATGAGACAGTGGAGGAATGTGCTGTCAGGGAGCTTTATGAAGAAACGGGACTGAAAATTAACAGGTTGAAGCAATTGGGGTGCTTCTCGGATGTGCATCGCGACCCTCGCGGACGGGTGGTTTCCGTTGCTTTTTATGCGTTGGCAACTCCTGCCGAAGTGAGGGGAGGGGATGATGCGAGCGAGGCGCGTTGGTTTGCTCTTGAAGAGGTGCCGCATCCGCTTGCTTTCGACCACGACGATATGCTACAAAAAGCGTTGCAGCAGTTGCGTAAAGATATCCATTTTGATTTGGAAAGAGGCTGAGCAATAGGCATCGTGCCTCCAGAGGTACGAAATTTCAGCAATCTCAGACAAGGTCGTCAGACCGCAGTCTGAGGTGTGGAGCTGCGGATGCAATGCCCCATGCCGTCGGCAAAATAGGGCCTTGATGAAAAAAACGTAAAAAAAAATGATGGAATAAAGCGTTAAGAAGTTTACACTGTTTGAGCGCATTACAATACAGTGGTTCATCGCTGCAAGCCTGTTATTAAAAGCGACTTCGGCTAAAAGAACAGCGCGAGTTTTGTAAACTTTAGCTTTATGAAGTCATTTTTTAGTTTTTTTCATCACAGCCTTGACTTTTTCTTTTGCTTCTTTTCTTTTG
>JAEEUY010000026.1 GCA_016290715.1 Bacteroidales bacterium | reverse complement strand
GCGGGCGCTCATCACGTCGGCGTGGTCACCAAAAATTGACAATGCTTGAGCTGCCAAAGCACGGGCAGACACGTGGAAAACGCCAGGAAGCAATTCTCCAGCAATCTTATACATGTTCGGGATCATCAATAGCAAACCTTGAGAAGCGGTGTAGGTGGTGGTCAGAGCACCAGCCTGGAGGGAACCGTGTACAGCTCCGGCTGCACCAGCTTCAGATTGCATTTCAACCACTTTTACAGTTTCACCAAAAATGTTCTTTCTTCCGCCGGCACTCCACTCATCAATGTATTCCGCCATCGGAGAAGAAGGAGTGATAGGATAAATAGCGGCAACTTCGCTAAACATGTACGCAACGTGAGCTGCAGCGCAGTTACCATCGCATGTCATAAATTTTTTTTCTGCCATAATTGTTTGTTATTTAATAGGTTGATTTAAAAAATTGTCTTTTAAAATTACGCGCGCAAAGGTACAAAAAAGTATCATTTGCCAAACGAAATTGTGAATAAAAATATGTATTTGGCTATTAAACCACTACGATTGTATTATCTGCCTCATGATGTTGAGGTTGTTACGGATTTCGTTTTCCGATTTGATGAAGTTCTCTTTGTCGGAAGGATCCAATTCCAGTTCAATCACTTTTTCGATGCCGTTAGCCCCGAGGATGACGGGAACGCCCAAATAAATATCAGAAAATCCGTATTCCCCGTTGAGGTAGGCGCAAACAGGGAATACGCGCCGCTGGTCGCAGATGATGGCTTCAATCATTTGGCAAATGGAGGCTCCTGCAGCAAACCATGCCGACCGGCCCAGGTAGTTGATGAGTTCTTCCCCGCCCAATTGGGTGCGCTTGATAACTTTTTGTATCTGCTCCTCACTCATCAACTGGCGGATGGGAATGCCGCCAATGGTGGTGTATCGCGGCATAGGGACCATGGTTTTCCCGTGCCCGCCCAAAATAAGTGCTTGAATATCTTTGGAGGACACATTTAATTCTTCTGCTATAAAAGATTTGTATCGTGCAATATCTAACAGTCCCGACATTCCCATGACCCGATGCGCAGGGAATTGTGAAGTAATGTAAGCACAATAACATAGCACATCCAAAGGATTTGAAACCACAAGAATAATGGCATTGGGCGAATATTTTGTCGCCTGTTGCGTAACTTCTTGAACAATCTTGGCATTGGTGGTTACCAACTCGCTGCGTTCCATTCCCGGAGAACGTGTAATACCCGAAGTGATGACGATAATGTCGGAGTCGGCCGTAGCAGTGTAATCATTGCATACCCCAATCACATTGGTGTCGAATCGCTTGATGGCTGCCATCTGTCTTAAATCCAACGCTTTGCCTTCGGCAAGCCCCGGCTTCCTGTCCAATAAAACCAATTCGTTGATAACATCTCGCTCGGCTATGCAATAAGCACAAGAAGTTCCAACTTCTCCTGCTCCAATAATGGTTACTCTTTTCATATCAATTTTAAAGTTGCAAAAATACGATTTTTTGTATTTTTGCCCGAATTTTTATAAAAACTTACAATGAGAAAATTTTTAGACTTTTTTTTATTGCTGGTGGCGGTATTGACAGCCATGGCACAGAAGAATGAAATCACTTCATTCACCTTGCAAAACGGGATGAATGTTATGCTGTGTGAGGATCACGGAAAAGCACAAATTTACGGAGCTGTCTGCGTACATGTCGGCAGCAAAAACGACCCGATTGACAATACCGGTATGGCTCACTATTTTGAGCATATTATGTTTAAAGGGACCGATCAAATCGGAACTTTGGATTGGAAATCGGAAAAATCATGCTTGGATGAGATCTCCTCCTTGTATGATCAACTTCATGATATGAAAGATGAGCAAAAAAGAAATGACATTCTTTTGAAAATCAATGAATGGAGTAATAAAGCTACCCAGTTCGCCATCCCCAACGAGGTGGATGTGATTTTAAGCAAGATGGGGGGGAGGGATATCAACGCCTTTACCGGAAACGACTTTACAGTTTATCATAACAGCTTTCCATCAAATCAATTGGAAAAATGGTTGTTCGTTTACAAAGAACGTTTCCGCAATCCTGTTTACCGCCTTTTCCAATCCGAACTGGAAGCTGTATATGAGGAATACAATATGTACCAAGATGAACCGATGAGTGTTTTTATGGAGGATGCGTTGGCCGCTTTTTATGGCGACCACCCATACGGGCGCCCCGTTATCGGTTATCCTGAACATCTCAAAAATCCACAGCCTTCTGCAATGCAGCAATTTTTCAACACCTATTATCACCCTAATAACATGACGCT
>JAEEUY010000025.1 GCA_016290715.1 Bacteroidales bacterium | reverse complement strand
ATACCTAAAAATACAACTTTTTCCGGACTGAAAACAGACAAAAAAAATGCGGAGCCACTTGGTAACTCCGCATCGTTGTATTGTAATATCCTATTATTGTACAATGTGCATCTCATCAATCAACCGTTGGGCACCTGCAAACTTGTCGATAATAAACAGGATGTAGCGGGCATCCACGTTGATACAACGTTGCAAATTTTCATCGAAGGCGATATTGCTGCTCAAAGCTTCGATATTGCCGTCGAAAGCGCAACCGATGAGCTCGCCACTGGCATTCAGCACAGGACTGCCTGAATTACCGCCAGTAATATCATTGTTGGTCAAGAAACATACCGGCAGTGAACCGTCCTTGGCTGCATAACGGCCGAAATCCTTGTTCAAAATCAGCGATTTCAGTTTCGGATCCACGTCAAATTCAGGGTCGCCCGGAATCTCTTTTTCCAAGATGCCTTCTGCAGTCGTAAAATGGCGGTAATGAACGCCATCTCTTGGGAAATAGTCGATAACCGTACCGTATGTGCAGCGCATGGTGGAGTTGGCATCCGGATACATCGGCTTGCCTGCTTCCATCTCCTTGAGCGCAGCCAAGTATTTGCGGCGGGGCGTTTCCATTTTGCTGTTGAAGTCAGCGTAAGTGGCTTGGTTTTTGAAAATAATATTGATAACCGATCTGAAATAGCATACCAACGGGTCAGCCTCATACACCTTCAGGGAAGGTTTGTTTAAAAATTTGGATAAATTATCCTCGTTGCCCCAAAGTGATTTTTCTACGCAAGCTTTGGCAAAAGCCTCATAACTGCCCTTGTACTTTTTCGTAATCAACTCAAATATATCGGGTTGGTATTCAACAGGAAGCGATGCCCATAATTTCAATTCCGCTTCAATAATCTTCATTTCCGTTACAGGATCCGCCCCTTTCATAAAATCTTTATAAGAGGCCAGCAGTTTTGCCTTGGTATCTTCACTATAAGACTTGGTATCTGCCGCAGGTTTCACACCCGAAACATTATAAGGGACGAAAGCGGTTTTCGACAACATCAGCGACATATTGGCATAATAGAAGCAGCGCATTGCATTGACATCATTCTCTTTGCAAATCTTTTCGATTTTTTCCATCGGGTTGCCATATTTTTCCTGACGGTCGGGAGCTTCGTTGATCCATGCCAACAATTTGGCTTCCTGAGCCGCCTTTTTGTCAGCCACCTTCAGTTGTTGCAAACTGGCCGTTTCACCCTTTTTGTTTTTCCACGTATTGGCCATACTTGCATAATCGGAAGCATAGTTAATTCTTACAATATCCCTGCTGTTCATTTCTTTGCGGATAACCGGCAAAATCTGATCCAATGCCTCTACCAACGGAGCATTTTCCGTTTTGAGCATATTTTCAATTTCGTAGGAGGTCATAAAACGGTCGGTGGTGCCTGGGAAACCCCAAATCATGGCATAATCGCCGTATTCAATACCTTTGATGTTGATAGGAAGAACATGTTTCGGTTGTAATGGAATATTGTTGGGAGAATAGTCAGCCGGTTTCCCATTCTGGTCTGTATAGATTCTAAAGATGGAGAAATCGCCCGTATGACGAGGCCATACCCAGTTATCGGTTTCATCGCCAAATTCGCCGATACTGCTTGGGGGGGCTCCTACCAAACGAACATCTCTATACACTTCATACACAAACATATAATATTCATTCCCTTCAAAAAACGGTTTAATAACAATTGTATAACGACCGCCTTCGCTATTGGCTTCCTTCAGTTCTTTAATAGCAGTGGAAACCTTTTCCGCACGCTCGCTCTTTTTGGTTTCTCTTGTAACATTGGCCAGAACCTGCGCCGTTACATCTTCCATTCTAACCAAAAAAGTAACGGTCAACCCCTCATTAGGCAGTTCTTCTTCATAACTTTGCGCCCAGAAACCATTTTTCAGGTAGTCGTGTTCTTCCGTAGAGTGATCAGCAATGCTGGAGTAGCCACAATGGTGATTGGTAAGCATCAAGCCATTGTCGGAAATAATCTCGCCTGTACAGAAGTTGCCCAATTGCACAATAGCATCTTTCAAGCAAGAATGGTTGATATCATACATTTGTTCCGGAGTAAGTTGCAAACCCAATTTTTGCATATCAGCATAATTGTAGTCTTTGATAAACATCGGCAACCACATTCCTTCATCAGGTGGGTTTGTCGCTACCGCCTGTGTAAGCAGCAGAGCAAACAGTGAAATGAGAAATGATTTTTTCATAGATTTTTTAAAATTTTGATTTATAAATAGTTTGAATATATTCCCAGTAGATTATTTATTGCATGATTTGCAAATAATTTCCTTCACTTCCTTATTGTCAAAAATGATGACAGGCAGTTTGTCAAACAAAGCACAGAGGCGGGCGGCATCTTTTTCGGCTGCACGCGCAACGGCTTTCGTAAAGATGGCACTCATATAAAGTTCCTCGCGGATGGCACCGAGAGAGATGAACGAGAACAGAAAATCATTCGACACTTTAGCATCCAGAGCAAAAGGCTCCATCAGTTCAAAAGCATAGACATAATCTTTGTTTTTGATGAACACGGATGCCAACTTATAGGCATTTTGCCACGAAGAGAGCACCGGATTCCGTATAGCCTTGATTTTGGCGTATGTATTTTCGAGCAAAATATTGTTTTCAACGGAGGCAGGTTTTGATTTCAGGTAATCAATCACTTGGAATTGGAATTCCAAATTAAGATTATTCACTTGATCTTGAGGAAGTTGATTGTATGAATACAGTCTGTCAATCTCTCCTTGACGGGTGGTGATTTCTGCGGCATCGGTGTAGCTGTTCCCAGCAGCGATATCGGCCACCACCTTATTAAATTGGGCGATCTGGTTATTCGGCACCAATGCAGCCGCCTGACGCATAGCGTAAGCATTTTTATCCGTAATATCGCCATCTATCAGATTTTGCAGATAGCATTGGTTGATCAAAAATGGTTGATAAGCGGATTTATTGGGGATTTCCATTTGCAGGACAGCACGGAAATCGTAATTCTTGTTCGCCACTTGCTTCATAATATATTGCTGAACCGCCATAGCCAATCCCTGATTTTTGGTAACCACCATTTTATTGAACTTATCTACGGCGAATTTCTGTTCGTTATCCCCATCAATATTGTATTTCACATACACTTTAAGAAGTGCATAACGGTGTTTTTTCAAATATTCCTCATCCAGTTCTTTTGCCAAAATTCCTCCGTTGGCGCGAAGCAAGTTAATGGCTTCCTGCTTGGTTCCCAACGACAAATCATAGTAAACCTCGTGATTTACAATGTCTTTTTTAAACTCTTCCCAAGTATCCCCATATTTTATTGTAATGGGAAAAGTGTTATCTGAAAACTCATTTTTGAGGGCAGTGCTAATGCTTTCGGCTCTGCGTTTGAGGTTTTTCTGTTGGGTGGCATCTGCCGCATAGTTGATGGAAGTGTTCGCCACGATTTCCACTTTTAACACATCAAACTCAGGCATACTGGGGAAATAGGGACGAATATCATCGAAAGTGTAATCCAATTTTTTATCATCAAAAGGCACTCTAAACTCTACTGTATGCTCTTCGGCTACGGGCAACCACTCCCCTTTCGACTTGATGGTTGTGGTATCAGGCAGAAAGAACATTTTTTCTTTATAATCAGCATGTTTGCATTCAATTTGTTTTTTGATAACGTCTCTGCAAACATATTTACCATCTTTTATCAAAATGATATTAACATCAAAATCAGCATCTTCCGGCAATTCTTCCGGAATATCGGCAACAGGGGCATACAGTTTTGTGGATTTTTTCTCTGAGACTTGGTTTTTAGCCACTATCTGCTCCAACGTAATTGCCTTCGTCATAAAGCCGTGATTGGGGCGGTCTTGGTCCACCTGATTACTGCCATCGCATGGATATTGGCTATGCTGAACAAAATCGAGCACTATTGCATCTCCCTCTTTACCAATCACTTTCTTCAATAATTTCGCATCATCAATGACAAAATACACTTTTCCATCTTGAACAGAAAGGATATCGGTAAGCATTTCAACATTCTTATCGTTCATACATTTTCTACATAGTTGGGCATCAAAAGGTTGAAGCCCCATTTTCGTTTTTGTATAGGGAAGATCCTTGGCAAAAGGGAGTGGTTTTGCTTCATTGAAGACGCGGTCATTGGCAAAAACGAATGAAGCATACGCATACTTCATATATTGGTCGAAAGCATAACCAAAACCCAAATAGGTATATTGGCGGTCTAACAGGACAGCGGCTGTCTTTGCATTTTTCAACAGTTGCTTTACCCACTCCAGACACAAATCATAGTAACAATACTCTTCCGCACCGAGAGTCGCTTTCGCTCTGGAAGTCAATTCCGTACCGCGAGTACCCAAGCCATATTTCTTCAAACGTTGCTCGGTGGTACGATACGGAGCCACATTCTCCACTGTACGTTCTTCCTTATAAGCCTGGTATTCCGCTTGCATCGTCGCTGCTGAGTCCAGCATGATGTTATCCATCTTGATAGGCGGACAATACGCATATTGTGCGCGAGCTGCATCAACGATGTCGCGCAAGCAACCATACAAAATCTTATGACTGTAATTCGTCGGATTAAAGTTTTTGACATAATCCTTGTTGTTTTTCAAATTTTCCGGGTTGAAATCAAGATAAGGATTCTCTGTCTGTGCAAAAATTAAATTACTTACTACCAATAAGAAAGCAATTAAAAGATAGGATATTCGCTTGCCCATATTTTTATTTGTTTTATTTTTCAAAAATCTGGCAATAATAGAAAAAAAAAATGAAAATTTAAAGATATTTTTTTAATCCGCACCAATTATCACACAAAAAGCGGACTTTATCCCCATTTAGGTCCCTATTCTTTTCAGTTATCAGCGGTCATTCT
>JAEEUY010000024.1 GCA_016290715.1 Bacteroidales bacterium | reverse complement strand
TCGTACGCCCAATCCATTAAATGATGACACGAAGAACGAACAAAACAAGCATCTCCACTCTATGGAAGAAACGATGCCTGAAACATACAAAGAATTGTTCGACATCCGCAATATCCTTGAAAATCACTACAAAGACATGTTGGACGTAGAGTTTACCATCCAAGAAGGCAAGCTGTATATGCTTCAATGTCGTGTAGGTAAACGTACTGGTCGTGCAGCCGTTAAAATGGCTCTTGACATGCACCACGACAATTGGATTGATGAGAAAGAAGTTGTTTTGCGTGTTCCCGCTGACAAGATTATAGAACTAATCCTCCCTATTTTGGATCCTGCTATTGAGAAACAACACAAGGCTATTGCCAAAGGTTTGCCGGCAGGTCCTGGCGGATCAGTTGGTAAGATTGCTCTTTCCAGCGAAAAAGCGATGGAATATAAAGCGAAAAAAATTGCCAACATTCTTGTTCGCGAAGAAACCAACCCTGAAGATGTGGAAGGCATGCGTGCTGCAAACGGTATTCTGACCGCCCGCGGAGGAATGACCTCTCACGCTGCATTGGTAGCCCGTGGCTGGGGAAAATCTTGCATCGTGGGGTGTTCTGCTGTTCACATTGACTTTGAAAAGGGAGAAGTTGAAATCGGCGGACACAAATTCAAAGAAGGCGACACCATCTCCTTGAATGGAACCCTCGGCGCCGTATATGCCGTTGAAATGCCGCTTATCATTCCGGAAATTGAAAAGGATCCTCTATTCCAAGAATTCATGGGATATGTTGACAAATATCGCAAAATGGGCGTTCGCACCAATGCCGACACCCCGAAAGATGCTGCCAACGCAGTTCGCTTCGGTGCAGAAGGTATCGGTTTGTTCCGTATCGAGCACATGTTCTATGGCGAAGACGGCAAAGAGCCTTTGGTGAAATTGCGCAATATGATCTTGGCCAATACAACCGAAGAACGCAAAGCCGCGCTCAACGAACTGGAACCATTTATCCATATCGCCGCCAAAGGTACATTGAAAGTGATGGACGGCAAACCATTGACCTTCCGTTTAATGGACCCGCCACTCCACGAATTCGTTCCTTCTGAAGAAGAGAAACAAAAAGAATTGGCTCAAGAACGCGGTATGGCTTTGTCGGAATTGAAAGCTCGTATCGATGCACTTCATGAAATCAATCCAATGATGGGCTTGCGTGGAGTTCGTTTAGGTATCGTTTATCCGGAAATTACTGAAACACAATTCCGCGCTTTGTTTGAAGCAACTGCTGAATTGATGAAAGAAGGCAACGATCCACACCTCGAAATCATGGTTCCTCTCACCATCAATGTGAAAGAATTACAACACCAGAAAGTAATCGCCGACAAAGTGTTAGCTCAAGTAGAAGCCAAATTTGGTGTGAAGATTGACTATAAATATGGCACCATGATTGAAATTCCTCGCGCCACTTTAGTAGCCGACGAAATCGCCAAAGTAGCTCAATTCTTCTCTTTCGGCACTAACGACTTAACCCAAATGACCTTCGGTTTCTCACGCGATGACGTGAACAAAATCGTTAGCGTTTACACCAAAGAGGGTATCATCCCTGCCGATCCATTCAACACCTTGGATCAAGAAGGTGTCGGACAATTGGTACAAGCCGGTGTACAACGCGGTCGTTTTGTGAATCCGAACCTGAAAGTGGGTGTTTGCGGTGAACATGGTGGAGATCCTGCCTCTGTTGAATTCTTCTACAAAACAGGCATGACCTACGTTTCCTGTTCCCCATTCCGCGTGCCTGTTGCTCGCGTTGCCGCAGCACAAGCCGCTATCAAAAGAGAGTCTTGCTGCAAATGCAATAAATAATTCCGCCTTTCCACAATTATGATCTTATGAAGTTATTATGTTATTAATATAAATCATTGTTAATAACGTAATAACTTCATACTTTTAACAAGTAAAATACCAAAAAAATCAATTGTAAATGGACATTATCTCCTATGTTTCTCCTGTAGATAAAGATTCATTAGACATCCATTCTAATGATCCAAGTCTATTATACAATACGATTCACTTCTTTACTGATACAGAACCCGAATGGCACAAAGTGAATATTGCAATCATGGGAATGCCCGAATCTAAAAAAGCGTACAACAATCCCAATACCCACCTCGCCCCGGACGAGATCCGCAAACAGTTCTATCAATTATATTGCTGGAATAAAGAGGTTAATATTTGGGACATCGGAAATATCATACCCGGAGCATCTTATGAAGATACCACAGAGATTCTTTCAGAATTGATTGCAGGCCTGATTGATGAAAAAGTTATCCCCATTATTTTAGGGGGCAGCAACGATCTTGCTTTTGCCAATTACAAAGCCTATGAAAAATTGCAACATATCATGAACTTTGTTGCTATTGATGCCCGCTTTGATTTAGGAGAAGAAGAGGATGAGCTCAAATCCAACTCCTACCTCAACAAAATCATCCTTCAACAGCCGAACTACCTGCTCAATTACGCAAACATTGGGTATCAAACCTATATGAACAGTCCGACAACGATTGCCCTCATGGACAAATTGTTTTTTGAAACTTATCGTGTAGGGATGATTCGTCAGGACATTACAGAAGTAGAACCGATTGTACGCAACGCCGAAATGCTCTCATTGGATGTTTCGGCAATCCGCAAATCGGATGCTCCCGGCAATCCCAATAGCTCTGCTAACGGATTTTATGGGGAAGAAATTTGTCAGATCGCCATGTATGCCGGCTTGAGCGACAAGCTTTCCAGTATTGGCATTTATGAATATGACCCCCTGTTGGATTATAATGGCCAGACAGCACAACTTTTAGGTCATTTTATATGGTATTTTATTGAAGGTTTCTTAAATCGGCAAGATGACTTGACTTTCAAAGATAAGAGTAATTACACCAAATATACAGTTACCGTTTCTGGTACCGTAGAAGATGAGATGATCTTTTATTGCAGCAAGAAAACGGGACGTTGGTGGGTAGTGGTGCCTGTTATCAATATTGAAAAGAAGACACAACAATCATACTACTTGCCCTGTTCATATAATGATTATAAAACTGCGTGCACCGATCGCATTCCAGACCGCTGGTGGCGCGCTTTTAACAAATTTAATCGATAGAATCATGAAAAAAACATTTATTTTCTTAATCCTTTTCGCCATTGTTTTTCCAATGGCAATCGCACAAACTGAAACTCCAGCGACTGAGGCTCTCGAGACTGGAGTCGCCGCTGCAGAAGCAGGTATCGCTGCAGAAGATACAGCAGTCGTTGAAAAACCACAATATTGGAAATTCACCGGTTTCGTCACCCTCAATTTCGCAGAAATGATGCAATGGAACTGGGCGGCAGGCGGTAACAACAACGGTAATGGTGTTTTAGCCGTTAACCTAAAATTGGCTTACCAAAAAGATAATATCTCTTGGGAAACCACTTTCGACTCCGACTATGGGTGGATGTGGGTCCCCAGCACCAATTTCAAATGGAGAAAATCCAATGATAGAATGGTTTTTAGCACCAAATTCGGTTGGGAATTCCACAAAACATGGTACCTTACCGTTATGGCAGGCTTCAAATCCCATTATCACAAAGGGTATGAATATAAGTTGGATGACCAAAAAGTTGAACAAGAGCTCTATGCATACAATTGGTTATCCCCTTCTTACAGCGATTTATCCGTCGGTATTGACTGGAAACCCAACGATATCTTTACCGTTTACCTTTCTCCTATCGCAGGTCGTATTACTACTGCAACCGACACGCTTTTAAGAGCAAAATATGGTGTACCATTGGATAAGACTTTCAAAGCGGAATTAGGTGCCACTTTCAAAGCCGGAGTCAACTACACACGAATCAAAAATTTGAAAATCATCTCTACCCTTACCCTCTTCACCCCCTATCGCGGAGCAAGCAAAGATCCAGATGTTTACGTACAACGTTTTGGCAATATTGATGTTGATTGGGATTTGGCTGTTTCCTATCAATTTTTCAAAGTGCTTAACGTTACTTTAAGCACCTCCTTGAAGTACTATGATGCTGTTAAAATTGCTTATATGAAGAATGGCGTAGAACACTATGGACCTCGTGTACAATTCAGAGAAATCATCGGTTTAGGCATTGGTTATAGCTTCTAAAACATATTATTATCTGACAATTATTTAAGATAATTAATTGTTGTTACAAAAAAAGCTCCGAAAGAAAATTCTTTCGGAGCTTTTTTTAGCTTAACTATTCATTCACTTTATCCCAAGAAAGGATAACCATAATCGGTAGCCGGAACGAAAGTCTCCTTAATACAACGGGCACTAATCCAACGATAGAGGTTAAGTGCACTACCCGCTTTATCATTTGTGCCTGAAGCACGAGCACCACCAAACGGTTGGCAACCAACTACTGCACCTGTAGGCTTATCATTGATATAGAAATTACCTGCAGCATGGCGCAACATTTGTTCTGCCGTTTCTATGGCATAACGATCCGTAGCAAAAATAGAACCCGTTAATGCGTATGGAGATGTTTCATCACAAAGTTTGAGCGTCTTTTCATATTGTGCATCCGGATATACATAAACTGTAATCACAGGGCCAAAGATCTCTTCACGAATAGATTCATAATCAGGAGTATTGGCAACAATAATTGTAGGTTCTACAAAATAGCCGACGCTCTTGTCGCATTTGCCACCGAGAACGATTTCTGCATCTTTCGATTTTTTGGCACGTTTGATATACCCTTCAATGTTATCAAATGATTTTTCATCAATTACTGCATTGATAAGATTGCCAAAATCACGGCCATCGCCCATCTTCACGGTTTTCATCATTTCTTGGATATGTTTCAAAGTTTTAGGCCACAATGATTTAGGAACATATGCACGAGAAGCGGCCGAACATTTTTGTCCTTGATATTCGAAAGCGCCACGTAAAATGGCAACAGCTAACTCACGAGCAGGAGCCGTTTTATGGGCAAAGATGAAGTCCTTACCGCCCGTCTCACCCACAATTTTCGGATATGTTCTGTAAATATCAATATTATTGCCAATAAGTTTCCAGAAACTCTTGAAAGTAGAGGTACTTCCCGTAAAGTGAATACCTGCCAAATAAGGAGATTTGAAAGCCACCTCGCTAATTACGGAACCACTCCCCGGCAAGAAGTTGATAACGCCATCAGGAAGACCTGCTTCTTGCAACAGACGCATAAGATAATAATTGGAAAGAATGGCTGTGGTAGAAGGTTTCCAAATCGTAACATTCCCCATCAAAGCAGGAGCCACATTCAAATTTAATGCAATAGAAGTAAAGTTGAACGGAGTGATGGCATATACAAAACCTTCCATTCCACGATACTCGCTACGATCCAACATGGTATGGTCAGAAATAGGTTGTTCGCTATAAATTTTAGATGCGAAATAAGTATTAAAACGCAAGAAGTCAATAGCTTCACAAGGACAGTCTATTTCTGCTTGCATAGGGCTTTTGCCTTGTCCCAGCATGGTGGCTGCATTGAGTACATAACGCCATTTTGTAGCCAGCAATTCAGCTGCTTTCATCATAATAGAAGCACGTTGAATCCAAGGCATGCTTTCCCATTTTTCACGCGCTGCCATCGCTGCATCAATCGCCATTTGAACACATTCCTTATTCACCTTATGATATTTGGCTAAAACATGACCATGTTCTGTCGGCATAACCACCGTACCCATATCCCCTGTTTTAACGTCTTTTCCTCCTATAATTAATGGAATTTCAACCACTTGCTTATATTGTCTATCCAACTCTTTTTGCAAAAGTTCTCTCTCTTTTGTACCTGGAGCATACGAATAAACAGGTTCATTTTTCGGTTCTCTAAATTCAAAATTTGCGTTATTCATAATAAAAATGTTAATAATTAATTATTAAATAAATATGTGATTTTTTTTACTTCTATTAAAAAACGTGCAAAAATAATTTATTTTTTAATATTGGACACTAAAAAAATTACTGCTGTCCGCGAAAACTTATAGTCTTGGCTTTTTCTTTTATTACTTAAAAACACAAAACTTTTAGCGGACAACAATGCTAAAAAATATCATTTTGCAAAGCCTCTTCTATCAAGGAAGAATAGACTTCTGTCAAATCCATTCCCAAGTATTTGATTTGGCATGGGACGATACTCATTGCCGTTTGACCGGGGATTGTATTCACTTCCAAGAAATAGGGTGTCCCATCTGCGGTAACGATATAATCCATACGAACAATACCTCCGCATGCCAATTCACGATACAATTTTTCGGAATAGCGGAAAATCTTATCCCTTACATCATCCGAAATCTGTGCGGGTGTAATCAAATCATGCAGACCATCAGTATATTTCGACTTATAATCATAATATTCGCGGGTAGTTACTATTTGTGTTATCGCTAAAGCCTGTATTTTCCCATTAATTCTTGCGACACCACACGTAACCTCTTTCCCTTTCAGATATTTTTCTATAATCAGCTGTGAATCGTACTTGAATGCCTCCTCCACAGCGCTCGCCAGCTCCGACGCATTATGCACCTTCGTAACGCCGACACTCGACCCTGAATTACAAGACTTTACAAAACATGGATATTGAATCTCCCTTTCCACTAATTCAGCATCAATTTTATCGCCTTTAAAATAGTGTAACGACTTGGAAATCGGCACACCAAAAGAAGATACCGCCAGATTGCAGTAGAACTTGTTGAAAGTTAACGCAGAAGCCAACATTCCGCATCCCGTATAGCGCATCCCTATCATATCAAAATAAGCCTGCAACCGTCCATTCTCCCCCGGATTTCCATGAATAGCAATAAACACTGCTTCAAAAGTAATCTTTTTCCCATCCACCAACAACGAAAAATCATTCCTATCCACCTCCACAACCCGACCGTCTTCCGCCGTATATGTCCATTCATTACCTTTTAAATGAATAAGATATGGCTCATAAAAACGTCTATCTATCTTATTCATAATATTTTCTGCCGTCTTTAATGAGATTTCATACTCACCCGAATTTCCGCCAGTTATTAACGCTATTTTTTTCATAATGTAAAAATATTGATTTGACTGCAAAGGTACATATCTTTACAATAAATTATTCCACCTGTTTCGCTTTTTTATAAACTATTTTGCGGTAATTATTTTAGTACTGCATCCATTTTCGCTACAAATAAATAATCTCGCCATGAACATTCGGGAAATTCATTTCCGTGAGCAAAGAAACATACTTCTCCACTTGGGCAAGGTATTTTGCTTTCGTCTTCTCATTCGGGGTGCCGGTCTTGTAATCAATTACCACCGTTTCATCTTCTAATAAAACCACCCTGTCGGGACGATATATCAGTTGCTGCCCCAATCCCTCGGCGACCAACTCGTCGCTATTCTCCAAAATGGAAACCTCATTCAGCACTTTCACATCGGGAGCAAAGTATCGATGATACGAATCACTTTCAACCAAATGTTTCAATGCAGAGCGTATTTCATTCTGATACAACTGATTATAATCAAATTCCATCTTTTCAACCTCCTCCACATTTTGTGGAAATATTTTCAAAGAAGAAAGAAAATCGTGAACCACATTCCCAATATTCTGTTCCTCCGTTTCCCCCTCCCAGTATTGAATTCCTGACAGATTTCCCAAACCGAACTCATTAATCGGAAGTTTTTCCACTATCGCCTTTGCCTTGACAGACGTTGATTGATTCAACTCTTCATTTACCACTTTGTGGTTTTCAATGTGAAACCAAAAACGGGAGGTATTGTTTTCATCTTGCGTGAAGCCATCGGCAAGTGTATGCTCAACGTTTGAATGAATATAATCATTCATCATCAGATTATAATGGAAAGAACCCTCATTGGGCTTAACTGTTAAATCTTCAGGCAGTTTGGTCGAGAAAATATACATCGCATTTTGCGGACGCGTTTGTGCAACATACGCCACATTGAGTAAATCAAAAACATCTAAAACCGTATTCTGTGTGTATATTTCGGCGAGATCGCTGCCAAAATCCAACATATTCTTATTTAATGAGATTTTCACATACGGGAAAGGGACCGTACCTTCGGGGGGGTTATACCAAACCTCACTCTTTGTCCTTTGTTTCTTTTGCACAGGAAAAGGAATGATCACTACGGGATATTGCAATCCTTTCGCTTTGTGAATGGTGCTGATCTTAATAGCATCAATATTTTCCGGCGGAAGAATGGCCAATGATGAGCTCATCTTATTCCACCATTCCAAAAAAGCCCCCAATTCACCATTATTGGCACTCAAATAATCCACCAATTCATCCATAAAACCTACCACAAAGGCATTTTTAATATTTAACCCTACTACTGCTATAATCTTATTAACCAACGAATAAAGAGGCAATTCCATAAAAGCGGGGCGGTCAATATTTATATGAAATCTCTCTTTCAACAAATCTGTAAATTTCTTTTCACTTTCACGCCACAAACACTCTTTGGATTGTTCTTTCAGTTCCTCTTTATTGGGCATAAAAACAGAAAGCAGCTCAGAAAGAGATTCTTTAGACGATGTTAATCTTAATAACAGATTGATAATCATCAATTTGGACAAGTTATCCTGATAATCGAAAAAATATCTGAGAAAAGAGATAATCAGACTGACTTCATCGGAAGAAGAGAGAAGCAACGAGTCGGCGGAAATAACAGGAATCCCTTTTTCCGAAAGCATTTTACCCATGGCCGAGCCCATCGCCCTTTTGGGACTCAGAATCGCCATATCCTGATATTTAAAGCCACACGACAAGGCATCCTCAACTGCCCATAGAACTTGCTTTTTCAAATATTCATTAAAAGGCATGTCATCATTTTGGGGGGCAAATTCCACACAAACAAAGCCTTTTTTCTCTTTACCGGGAGCTATTTTTTGTGCTACATCCGCGTAATATTTCTCATACTCTTCCGCAGGAATTGAAGGGAATCCGTATAAATTGGGTAATTTTTCAAAAAAACGGTTATTAAATTCGATAATATAGCCGTCGGACCGATAATTGGTATCCAAGGAACAATTTTGATGCGGCGCATGTACCAAGGTCTCAGCTTCACTTGATGTCAACTCACTAAAAAGTTGGGCGTCCCCATTTCTAAAACGATAAATGGCTTGCTTCACATCGCCGAACAAAATACCCTGATTGCCATTGGCCAATGCTTCCTTGATAAGCGGCAAAAGATTTTCCCACTGCATTTTAGAGGTATCTTGGAACTCATCAACGAAGAAAAATTCATACCTGTTACCCACCTTTTCATAAATAAAAGGAGTCTCTTCATCCTTAATCTCACTATAGATGGTATAATTGGTATCGGAAAGAAAAAACTTATTGTCTCTCTCGCGGATCTCATCAATCAACTCTTTCAAATCGAAAAGCAGATGAAGATCGCGCATATTTTTGTAGAAATACTTTAATTTTTCACAGGTGTAAAAAGCCTCCTTGATTTTCAGATATTGCTGACGAAGATCCACATCCACCTTGTCGCTTGCATAACCCTCTTTCAGAAAGGAAGTTTTTTCCTCAATAGCCGTTTTCACAAACGTAGAAGTGGGGAATTTGTCCACCGACACTTTTTCGAACCATTTGTATATGCTCACGGAACGGTTGGATTCAAAAGCTGTTGCAGGAAATCCCGTGCTTTCAAGCATTGTACGGCCATCCCTGATAAGTGCTTCTATTTCATTTTGGGTATTTTTGATTTGCTCATTCAAAGAGGACAAGGCTTCATCGTAGTCTATTTTTTTCAACTCTGCTAATGGAAGCGCGGCCAATTCCTCGGTACACGCCTCATATAGAAAATGTTGCAATTCCCGATCCACATTCCAATATCCCTTTTCCGATAATTGGTTGTTGATCAACGCCAACATTTTCCTGATTAGTTCCGGTTCCTCTTTTGAAATTTTATTATACAGTGTATCAATCGTTTGCTCATAATAATCATCCAAAGTAATCTCAACACTATAATTCATGTTCAATCCCAGCTCATAGGCGAATGACCGCAGAATACGTTGGAAGAAACTATCAATCGTACTGACAGTAAAGTTCTGATAATCAAACAATATCTTTTCTAATAGTTGTGCAGAACGAGCTGTAATCGTAGCGGCATCCAAACCGCTCAATTGTTCCACGATATCAAACACGGCCTTATCCGACTGTCCAAGTTGTCCATAACTGCGGGTGGAGAATTGTTGCAACGTATGCACTATCCGCGATTTCATTTCCGCAGTGGCATTGTTGGTAAACGTAATGGCAAGAACATGACGATATTTTCCAATATTCTTTAAACAAATAGCGAGATATTCCGCTACCAAATTGGTTGTTTTCCCTGCTCCTGCTGAAGCCTTGTACGTTTTAAACATCTTAAATTTATGTTATAACTATCTTTTATATGCAATGACCATGAGGTATTGGTTCCATTCTATCGCTGACAGATTTATTTCCACCCATTGCTCATTCATCATGAAACGACCCAATCCTTCATTTTTTGAATAATCATCAAGCGTAATATGGTTCACATAATCTGATACATTTCCGCCGCAATATTTATAAATGGCTTCTTTTGCCCCCCAGCAGAAATGCAACTGTTTTTTATCCGTAACATCAAATTTCCGGCATTCCTCATCGTTCAAAAATTTGGAATAAAGCGACAATATTCTTTCTTGCACAGGCTCTATGTCAATTCCCAGCGCAGAACGAGTGGAGACGGCTACGGCAACCACATTTTTTGAATGCGAAAAAGAGATGTGAAATCCAGCTATAACAGGCATTCCCTGTTGGTCGTATTGCACATTGATGCTGGAATTTTGCAACAACCGGGCAAGTGCGGCGCGGCAAGCTAATTTTTCAAGACGGCGCGACCTCAATTTGCATTGGCGGATGGCATTTGCATCTGTATCCGATAATTTCAAATATTCCCAGAAAAAATCTTCCGTTTCCGAAATATGCCATAGGCAAACGGAAACGGAAGAAACTATTTCTTTTTCAAGGACAACTGGCATTTTAATTGCCTCTTTCTTTATCTTTGGCTTTCATCAATTGTTTCTTTAATGCTTCTACCGCATTGTCGGTAGCCTCTTCAAAAGTTTTAGCAGTTTTGGTAGCCATGGCATCGTTTCCTCTTATTTTAACTCTAATTTCAGCAGTTTTGTTTTCAGGTTTGTCTGTATTTTCAAGTTTAAGAGTAACTTCAGAACCAATGATACTTTCATTTAACTTGGCTAATTTTTCAACTTTTTCAGTAATAAAAGCCTCTAACTTTTGATCAGCTTTAAAATGTAATGCAGAAATGTTAATATTCATAAAACCTCCTATTTTATGCCCTTGGATGGGCTTGATTATAAATGTTTTTCAATTTCTCAATGGAATTATGGGTATAAACCTGTGTGGCCACCAGACTTGAATGGCCTAAAATTTCTTTAATAGCGTATATATCAGCACCATGGTTCAACAAATGCGTAGCAAAAGTATGACGAAGTACGTGGGGGCTTCTTTTGTCTATTGTTGTAACCATATCCAAATATTTTCTAACTATACGATAGACTGCTTTGGGGTATATCCCATTCATTTTTGAATCAACAAAGATACAACAATTTTTGTTTACTTTTCCATATTTTTCTTCAAAAAATTCAAAATATGTTGTAATAATTTGCTTCAGTCGGGGACTAAACGGGATAATGCGCTGTTTGTTCCTCTTACCCAATACCTTAATCTGCGACTCATAGAGATCAATGCTTGCGAAAGTAAGATGCGTCAATTCAGACAGACGCATTCCCGTAGCATAGAACAATTCAAATATAAGTCGGTCGCGCCATCCCTCAAACGAATTTTCAAAGAGGTCTTCATTAAACAACTGGTTCATTTCGTTTTCATCCACAAATTGGGGCAGCCGTTTCGCTAATTTAGGGGCAGAGATCCCCTCCAACGGATTCTTATGAACAATTTTTTTCTTCAAAAGAAAACGATAAAAAGCACGCAATGCACTCAGCTTTCGTGAAATGGTTTTCGCTGTCAATGAGGAATCCACCATTTCAAGCATCCATGAACGGATCATCACCGGATCGGCTGCCGCAACCTCTGTCCCTGCGTAGTTTTCCTGCAAATACTCCTCATATTGCTGCAAATCATTCTGGTATGAAACGATTGTATGAATGGACATTCGCCGCTCATACTGCAGATAATTCAAAAAATCGTTAATGATGACTGAAGAGGACATATTGCAATAAGGGTGTTAAAAAAAAAGCGGATTTTAATAAATCCGCCCTTTAATCTCGTTGAAAAGTGTTAATCCATTTCTTCATTTTGCATTTTCTGAACATAGATTGCTTTCAACCGTTGTTCCCGGCGAATAACACTGGGTTTTGTGAACTTTTGTCTGTTACGTAATTCTTTCAAAACACCAGTTTTTTCAAATTTTCTCTTTAATTTCTTTAAAGCTTTGTCGATGTTTTCACCTTCTTTAACGGGAACGATAATCATAAAAAATACCTCTTTCTTTTAATTATTAAACATTAAATTTTTAAGCGTGCAAAAATACATTTTTTTTTATTCCAAGAGTTAGTTACACAAAAATAATTCACAACTAATAATCAATAAGTTAACGAATCAGTGTAACTGTTCCCACATATTCGTACTCTGTTTCGCGATAAATATAGGTAATTTTATACACATAAACTGCAGCCGGCATCAGGTTACCATTATAACCGCCATTCCATCCCATTTGCGGATCTTGGGTATGGAACAAGACCAACCCGTCGCGCGAATAAATATACATATCATAATTTTCAGCGCCCACAAAAGAGTGGATCGGCAAAAAAACGGAATTGGGGCCATCGTTCCAAGGGGCGAAGGCATTGGGAATATAGGTTACCGGAGCCTGCTCCACCACCAGCGTATTAGAACGGCTCACCTCCATCAGTCCGTATGCGTTCGGGTTTTCATGCGCCTCCACAAAATAGCGAAACGTCCCCCCCTCGCGGCGCAAAGAATAGATATCGTCCGAATGGAAACAAGCCGTCTGGCTCGGACAGATAATTTCCGGAAAATCAGAGGTTTCTGTCAAGCGATAAACCGTATAACCCGCCACATCGCCATTCCAGCCCTGATAACTGTTCCATTCAAGCATGTTTTCCCTTGACTCCACCTCAGCGTGCCCTTTCAGCAAAATATTATGGGAAATATTCGATTGTGCCGTCTCTGCATCACACTCATTCAACAATACAGCCTTATAATAGTACAAAAATCTGTCCACCTTTACAGCCTCATCCTCAAACAGGTAGCTGTTTCCGCCATCAGAAGGCAACGCCTGCAAAAGGACAAAATTGCTATCATCTCCAATACTCCGGTAGAGGAGCAATTGCGAAAAGTTTTCCGTTTCACCTGTATATACTTTCACCTCAATTTTGGCATTTTGCACCACAGAAACCGAAGAAATATAAACCATATCGTGGTTTTCAGGAGCTTCAAAATCAAAGGCATATTGTGCAGAAAGGGCAGTGACATTTCCTGTATAATTCACCGCCCGTATCACACACTGGTAGGAATGTTGCGGAATCAGTCCGGATAAGACATACGATAAGCCGGTGGTCTCTCCCACATACTGCAAAGGCGCCCCATTATCACTCACATAAATCTGATATTTTTCAACATCAAAAGGCATATTCTCGTATGCGTTCCACGAAAGTGAAGCCTCTCTTCGGCAAATATCATACGTGGCAATGAG
>JAEEUY010000023.1 GCA_016290715.1 Bacteroidales bacterium | reverse complement strand
CGAACTTGCAAAGATAAAGCGAAAACGCTTCTGCTATTTAATTATAATTGGTTCTTTTTTGGTTCTAATTTTCTATATTATAATGTTTTAAATTAATTCAGTTTGTTGCATCCGTTGCAAATATGGTGGCAAAAATAGGAAAAAAATTGATAAGCAGGGTGATTGTGCGTTTTTTTTGATAGATACTAAAACCCACTCTCAAAACAACAAAGAACTACAAAAGAACCTCTCTTGCTATGAAATTCTTTATTATCTTTGCATTTCAATAATCTCTTTGAAAAGATATGTCTGTCAATCATCAATATATCAATCTGTTACGCCAACTTGTGGAAGAGTCGGCCAACCACCGTATTGAGACTTCCACCGACTTCATCTTCCTTTCGGGAGAGATTCAGGGCCGGTTGCGGGAGAATCTCAGCGCATCTACGTTGAAACGGCTTTGGGGCTATGTTGATGGCTATGCCTCCGTGCGTCCCAGCACTCTCGACATTCTCGCCCGCTTCACAGGCTTCCCCGACTGGGAGACTTTTGTGTCCGACTATTGCGAGGTGGAAAGCGTGCAGTCGTCGCACCGTGTAGTGTCGGAATCAATCTATGCCAAGGATTTGACTGTCGGCGATCAGTTGGAAATCCGCTGGAATCCCAACCGTCGCTGCCTGCTCAGTTATCAGGGTGAGAACTTGTTTGTGGTATGCGGGTCTGAGAATGCCAAACTGAAAGTCGGGGATTCGTTCCTTTGCGACCGTTTCACACCCCACGAGGCTCTGTATGTGGAACTTTTAGACAAGGACGGGAACAAGGAGCTGTTTGTGATGGGTAACAAAGGAGGACTTACAAAAGTTCTGAAAATTTAATTTTTAGCTGTTTCTATTCTAAGTTGCTCTGAAAGTCGGTTGATTTTAGCCACGTCTTTCGCATCCTCCTCACGTAACCGTGCATATTCCTCGTCCGATATTTTACCTTCCTCATGCAGATTATTGTAATAGGGATATAAACTGTTCCCTTTCGCATCCTTATATGGATATTTTGCCGCATAACGGTTCCATAAGTCACCAGCGTAATTTTTAAATGAAGCTTGTTTATTTTGTGGCAATTGTTGACGGCGTTGCTGGATATGAATGCTCATTTTATACAGTGTAATGGTTTTATGGTTGTGAAAACGTTCCCAATACAGGATTGTGCCTTCTTTGAATTCCTTCTCAAAGGGCCTCATTATGCTGTCAAACTCAAAATTGAGGTTTTGAATGTATTGTTCCAATAGTTCTTGGGGATCATCTTCAGTTATGGCGTTCATATTCTGTTGAATTGGCATTTCTCCTGACTTCAGTTTTGCTTGCTGCGATGGAGGTGCCTCTACGGATGTGGTCTGAGCTTGTTGATATTCCTTAATCAATATATTATTGTCTTCTTGTTCAGCAACTTGTTTATTGGGGGCTTCTTTTTGAGTACTGTTCCCCAGAATGATCAGATGAACAAAAAATAAAACTAACCCCAGCAATAAAAGGAGTGAGCCTGCAATTAAGGGCAGCCATTTTCTTTTGAGGTCAGTATGTTGTATGGCTTCCGAAATGGTTTCTGCGGATGAGAACCGCTTTTCTTTCTGTGGCTGCAAACACTTGTGGATTACTCTTCCGTATCGTTTCGGAAACAGTTGCTTCAGAATCAGTCCAAAGGCGTATAAATCCGTACGGTTATCTATTTCTCTTCCCGAAAGCTGTTCGGGTGCAGCGTAGGCCTTGGTATATGCGGGTTCTTTCAGAATGGCATATGCACGGCTGTCTGATAAACCAAAGTCAATGATTTTAACATGGTTGCCATCGTGCGTAATTAAGATATTGGAAGGCTTAAGGTCTTGATGTACAATCTGTTTCTTGTGAAAATAGGCGATGGCATCCAGTAATTCATGAACTACTTGCTTACGTTGTGTCTGCGATGGATTTTCCTTCAAAAAATCCGAAAGTGTGCGTCCTTCCACGTACTCCATCACGATGCATTCTCCTAATTCCGGGATGTGCTCATGCCGATATGTGCGTACAATATTGGGATGGTTCAAACCTACCATCAGATTGAACTCCTTGGAAAGCATTTCCTGATACTGCTTGTCAGAGGAGTATTGCGCCTTCTGGCATTTCAGTACGTTCCACACCCCGTATCTCTGGGCTTTCACTAAACGGCAATAGCCTTTGGAAGGCAGTTCGCTAAAGTCGGTGAATCGGTCAGAGACATGAAACTGCTGCGGAAGAACTGGGCCAGAAGTGGAGATGTCGCAATTGTTGTAGGGCATTAGCGTGATTTAAGCGAAAGTATCTTTTTGAATTTTATGTTTTAACCTTTTGACAATATGAGATGATACCTTTTCTCTTTACCCCACCATGAAATAGGTTTCAGGATACTCGTGACGGGTTTCTTTGGTTCGCTTGCTTAAAGCGTATGCAAAGGTAAGCGTGCCTATTCTTCCTATGTACATATTGAAGGTTAAGATGGCTTTCCCGATGATAGAGAAGTCAGAAATACAACCCGTGGACATTCCACAAGTGGTGAAAGCAGAAGCGGATTCAAACAAGATGTTCTTGAAAGGAACATCGGGTTCAAAAATGGCTAATACCACAATGGAAATAAAAATCAGTACAAACGACATGACCACAATAGAGTAGGCTTTATCCACAATCTGGAAAGGAATTGTTTTCTTATGGAACTCAATTTTGTTTTTTCCTTTAATGGTGGCAAAAATAGATTTGACAATGACAAAGGCAGTCGTGGTTTTTATTCCACCGCCTGTGGAGCCAGGAGATGCGCCAATGAAGATGATCATAATGAAAAGCACCAACATCGGCAGCGATATCTGCTCAACATTTACAATGTTAAATCCGGCAGTGCGCCCCAAAACAACCTGTGTGAGCGAGGAGAACAATTTGTCGAAAACAGTTCCTCTATGGGCTAATGTATTATTGTATTCTAAGGCAAAAAAGAGAATGGTTCCGAAAATAATGATGATAAAAGTGGTGATAAGGGCGATCTGTGTGCCGGGAGTCAGTGTTTTCCAACGCTTTCTTTTGCGCTCGCGAATCACTTTCGGATCAAAAAAGTCGCGCAATACAACAAAACCGATACTTCCTAAGAAAACCAAAATCATCAATATCACTTGAGGAAAATAGCTGTTGACAATGGCGCTGTTCATCAGGTTTTCATTCCACAAGGAAAAACCGGCGTTATTGAAAGCGGAAATGGCATGGAAAACAGCATAGAAAAGAGTTTCACTGTCGGTAGCAAAAAGTCCTGTCGTTTTCCAATACATATACAACATAACTACCCCGCCTGCTTCAATAATGAAAATAGTAAGCACGATTTCACGCAAAAATGAAAACGAATCAGCTACCTTGTCTGTTGATAGCATATCCTTGACTAAATATTGGTAGCGCAATCCTGTGTACGAATGGGATAAGAAAGAAATAAAAAAGGTGGCAAAAGATAAAATGCTCATTCCCCCCATTTGTACTAATAACATCAGGATAATATGTCCATTTTGTGTGAATGTTGACCCCGTTTCCACTACGGTGAGTCCGGTTACGCAACTTGCACTTGTAGCTGTGAAAAGCGCATCGATGAAAGAGATTCCATGGGTGGTCATTTTGGGGAGTAGCAGAAGTATCGTTCCTAAGGAGATTAACAGAAGAAACGAAAACAACATCAGCATGGGCGGACTTAAGTTGGTCTTTTTGAATATCGTGCTGACTTTGGCAATTTCAATAAACAGAATGATAAAATAGAGTGCATGAAACAAAAGCACATGCCGATGACACATTTGAACGTATCCAATACCCGTCATTTGATGTTCACGTATCCCTGTGATAAAATAGGATAGGATAATAATAATAATTGAGATAATTTCTAACTTATTATTAGTAAGATATTTGCCAATATCTTCAGCAAAAAAACAACGAGTAACAAATTTGAGAATATAGAATACAAAAGTGGTCGTTACAATGGCAGTAACAAACCGTTCATCCATTTCAGAAAGATAAAACCCATGTTCATAGATGATGCAAATAAGCGAAGCTGCCATCAGAATGAAGGTAAGTATTTTGAGTGTACGCTCTACCCATTCTTGATGCGATAGCATCCGAAAGTTGAATTTTTTCCTGAAATATTGAAACGATTGGGGCGACATCGCTACTGGTTCTTCTTAATGAAATTTTCTATGTCGTGAGATAATCCGAAGAAAACAAAGCAATCGTTGGCTTCGATGATGGTGGAATTTTCAGGCACACCAAGAATGTGCATTTCCGCATGCATATTCTTCTCGTCGCCATGGTGCGACAGAAAACGGCGCTTGATGGTAATCAAACTTAAACGATATGAATCACGCAAGTTGAGGTCTGCAATCGTTAATCCAATCAGACGAGTGGGGGTTAATATTTCAGCAATCCGATAACCATCAGGCAGTTGCAAATATGAAATGATGTTCGGATTCAAAAGCCGTTCTGCAAATAGCGTACCAATTTCATCTTCAGGAGAAAGGAATTCAGTAATCCCCATCTTTTCCAAAATGGTCCGCTGATTGTCGCCCATTGTACGACAGATAATTCGTTTTACATTCAAATCCAATAAGTTGGCAGTGCAAAGCAGGCGTTTTACAAAGTCGTTGCCAATGGCCACAATCACTGCGTCAAAATCAAGAATGTTCTCCGCAATTAAGGCTCTTTTACTGGTGGCATCAATACATACGGCATAGGCTACCTCTTCAGAAATATCTTGGATTACATTGATGTCAGAATCTATAACTAATACCTCCGCACCATTACGGGATAGGGCGATGGCAATAGCCGAACCAAAATGCCCGGCCCCAATTATTGCAAATCTTTCGTTTGACATACCTTGTTTGTTTTACGTGGCCGCAAAAATACAATTTTTACCGTATCTTTTTCGCAACCAGCCAATGTTTGATAAGATATTTTTCTTTTTTACGCTCTGCAATCATGCCTAAAGCCTTATTTACCTCATCAATAGTACCTACGCACTCAAAAGGCTTGTTCTCTGCAATCCCACTCAATTCATCAAAATATTCCTCCAAACTTGCTTTATCCAAAAGGTCTTCTCCAAAAATGGAAATAAGCGTTGTATCATCAATGAATGGAGAAAGAATGATGTAGGCAAATAGGCATTTCGGACAGTGGCAGCACCAAATGTCACTTTTACTCCCCACATTGCAGCTTTTAAATACTGGAAAATAGTCGGGATATTGCGAGAAAAATTGAGCGATATCCAATTCGCGATAGGGACGCAAATAACTGAAATAGTGGCTGCAATCGTTCATGTAATCATGAACATATTGACGAAAATCTTCTTCAAACTCCAACGATTTCGAGTACTGGTGGTTGATGTCTGTTCCCGGAATGGTTGGTTCGTTGGCACTGCTTTCATTCGACAAGGCAATATTTCTCGTATTGGTTGCGTAACTAACTAATAATGTGTAAAATGCTAACATGGCAGAAAAAGGAGTGTGCCCATTGAGGTATCCTTGTTGATTGAGAGATAACAATACTGGGGAAATCTCGCGTTGTAAGATCACAATATCATCTTTTTCAGGGAATCCGGCAATGCGTGCGCAAGCCAAAGTGGCCCCCCGTGGATTGATGATAAAAGGAATGATTTTCTGCTTTTTCCGCAAGTGTTCCAAGGTAACTACGGAGTCCTTGCCGCCACCAATCGGGACGATGGTACTTTGGGTATCGGTGATTTTTTGGTAATGAAAATTATTAGTAGAAGGCACTCCCGCATCAAAATGGAATTGGAGAAATTCATCCATCGAAGTGGTAATGCTATTTTGGTAGAAAAATTCACCCAATCCTTTCCAATACAATTTTTTCCACCATTGCTGTTGGGCGGTGGTTAACGTCCGTGGGCGAATATGAACGATGGGAGCGCAACTGACTTTCCAATAACTGATGAGTTCTATCATGCCAATGTGAAAAATAAGTCCTTCAATATCCTCTTTTTTCATTTCTTTAACGGCATGTCTGCCTAACGACAAAGACATTTTCGGCTGAAAATGGGTTTCGTCGCCAAGGCAAAAATCAAACTGCATATCAATTTTATTTTCAATAATTTGAAATTGATAGTGGTTATAAGTAAAGGTGGGAAATTGGTTTCGTAGTTTTATGAATTTCTCTTGGTTTTCTTGTTGCATTATTTAATAAAATTGTACTTTTGCAAAAATTTTGGCAAAAGTAATAAAATATTCAATGGATTATCAACGCGATTTTATGCGTGTAAAACCGACGGGAGTTCCGTTGGAAGCAGGGAAAATGCTGATTTCTGCGCCTTTTTTCAATGATTGTTATTTTAATCATACGGTGGTTTTGTTGTCGGATTATTCCGATCAAGTTACGGCCGGTCTGATCATAAATAGCCCTACAGCGTCAAAAGTAACGGATGAATTGGATGAATGGACGCACGAGGATCGTGTTTTTTTTGGTGGGCCTGTGGGGTTGGATGGGATCGCTATTTTGCACGATTCGCCTCACTCAGGAAGTGAGCAGGTGGCAGAAGGTGTTTTTTCGGGTGCTTCTCCTGAATTTTTGCAAATGATTAACAAGCAAAATCATCCAAGTGCCAAATATCGCTTTTATGTGGGCTATGCGGGATGGAGCAAGGGACAGTTGGAAGAGGAAATCCAACAGCAAATGTGGGTGATTTCGGATTGTATCCCGGCTTTAATATGGGATACCCCACCCGATTTGATATGGCCAACGGCTGTGAAATTACTAGGAAAAAATTACTTGCACTGGTTGGATATTCCCGAAGATGTGCACAGCAATTAGCATTATTCAAACAAAAAAGATATTTGCATCATTTTGGATTTGAGCGAATGTACGCTGGTGGCGTACATGTTATCCTCTGTTACTAACAGATTCATCAATCCAAACGACATTTTAAATTCTGTGGAGAATTTGAAGTAGGTGCAATAAAAATCTATTCCCACTCCTACTTGGGCAAGTACATCGTGCGGATTCAGCTTAAGGAAAATTTCACGGGGATTCTTGTTCTGTTTTTTTGCAGAAGAGATAAGGTCTAAACTATATTGGGCACCTGCAATCACGTATGCGCGCACATTGTGCATGCGCGATGATTTGAATTTGATGAGCAGCGGCAGATCCAAATATACCGATTCAACATTTTTTTTGGTGATGAGTCGGGAGGCATCGGGGTATAAAATGGTGTAATTCACCACGCGGTCGCCAAACGAAAGCCCCGGAATAAAACGCAAGTCAAAATATTTCCCCAGTCTTAAATTGGTAACAATACCAAGATTGAAACCACTTAAGGCCGTCGTATTCACTACCATCAGGGAGTCGTACTCGCTGAGGTCGGATTTGGAACGAATTTCAAAGTCAAATTGATTGTACCCTAATAAAAAACCAAAATGAAAAAGTTTATTGTCGTATTTCAAAAGATTGGGTACTCCGAAATTCTGGGCGTGCATCTGAAAGGATGTGCTTATTAATAAAATACTGATAATAAGATATTTAAACTTTTTCACTTTCTATATTTTAATTTTACACAAACGAAAATGAGTTTGATTTATTGTAATTTAAAATTGGTAATAAAAAGAAAAAACAATCTCACTGCTAAATTGTTTCTTGGTTATTCTATAGTTCCCATATTCACCATCAGGTACGCGCAGGGGGATTAGCGAATTTCCATACCGCAAGTTGAGTCCGTAATGGTTGGCAAAGAGGTAGGAAAACCCTGCAATTCCCGTCATCCCGAAAGTTCTGAAGGGCTGGCGGGCAGGAATCTTCCCGTTGGCATCTTTTTCCACTCCATACAGAAGAACATCCATAGCAAGCCCCAGTTCAAATTCCAATCCTCTCACAATATTGTATTTGGCAAAAAAGGGGACCTCAATAAAGTAGAGCGATAGGACATATTTCTCTCCAATATTCCCCTCTTTGTTCGCGCGGAGGAAGGTGCTGCTCCCTTTCATGATAAAGTTGATTTCGGGTTGGATAGCCCATTTTTCGTTTTGTACGAAACGCCACGTGACAAAGCCGCCAGCGAAAGCCCCCAGCTTGTGAAACCCTCGCAATTCATCTCCCGACATTTGCGTCGCTGTGAATCCGGCTCTTATGCCACCTTTAAAATTTTGCGCCTCCATACTTTCTCCTATAAGAAAAAGACAGATGAAGAGAATGAAAAATTTTTTCATGTTATGGCTGTTTTTTTAATTCAATGATGGGGCATTTTTCCGCAGGTTCTCTATCAGCTACGGTAAGTCGGGTACGACTTGCTTCCGTTTCATTTGCATACAGGTCAATGAGATATAAACCGGGTTGGAGAATGAACGTAAATCTTCCGTCGTGAGGCTCCGGACGATAATTCCCGATAATGTTTTTGCTGCCGGCATCTCTGATAACCGCTTTATACTGGGAAATGGTTTGTAGTAGTTCGGTGCTGTCTATGTCGGATATAACCCCTTTGAACACGCTGTAAGGAGCCGCCACATCTTGAAAAGTAACTTTGTAAATGTCCATGTCGCCGCAACTCTCTCCCCGATAGTCTGCAATATATGCATAACGTCCTGATTTGGAAACGGAAATGGTGCGGTTATCGTCGGGAGTATTGATGGGGAAAGCTAAATTCTCGGGAATGGCAAAGAATTGTTCTTCGGCATTCCACAACGACTTGAAAAGGTCGTAACCGCCCATGCTGTTGTGCCCCTTTGAACTGAAGAAGAAAGTGCTTCCGTCGGGTGCGAGATAAGGGTAATTATCGTCGTATCGGGTGTTGATGTTGGGACCTGCATTTTGTGCATTGCTCCATTCTCCGTTGGGCAGCCGCTTGGAATAATAGATGTCCAGTCCACCTAATCCGTCGGGACGGTTGGAGGAAAAAAACAGCCAGTTCCCGTCAGGGGAAATCATCGCAGCCTCTTCAGTGTAATTGCTGTTCACACTCAAATTCAGCATTTCGGGGCGACTGAATTGTTTTTTCTCTTTATGCGAAGTGAAAATATCATCAAATCCTTTGTCGTTATTAAAATAGAGAAGCATTGTTTCCCCATTGTGTGTAAGTCCGACAATATTCTCTGTTTGGGCACTATTGATGGGAGGGAGTAACTTTTTTGCTTTACTCCATTTGCCTTCTATGAATTCAGAACAATAGATGTCTGCCATCTTAAATCCGTCGTAATCAAGGGTAGAACCGGAATTTTGGGTTTGTTTGGAAGTGAAATAGAGAATGGACTCATTTTCATCAATATAGGCATTGAAATCGGGATAGGGGGAGTTGATTTCAGAGGCGAGATGCTCGATGGTAACATTGTTGCGCAAGTTAATGAGGACCTGCGCATTCTCACACATCTCAATGCAGCGTTCAGCAGGGAGATCCCCTTTTTGTATTTTGCCTCCTTTTTTGAGAAAAGTTTGAAAATATTCAATGGCCTCATCAAATTGATAGCATAGCATATAGGCATTCCCCAAATCGTAGTAGATATACAGATCGGCTTTGGGATTTTTGATTGCACGAAGATAATGGGTGATGGCCTGTTTCTTGTCCACATTAGAATGCAGATAGGCATAGCCTGCCATCATGTTGTATTCGTAGTGCATTGAATCCACGCGTAGCAATTCTTTGAAATGCTTGGTTGCTTCCGCCATATTCCCGGAATAAAAAATCTGTTTGGCAGTGGCTTCGTCGGTAAACAGTGCTCCGTGATTTTGTGCGTGGACGTTGAAAGAAAGTGTGGCGAAAATCACTGTAAGAGAAATAGAAAAAACTGCGAAAGTGTGGTTTTTCATGGAGGTATTTTCTTAAAAAAAACGAGCAAAAGTACACAAAAATCACTATGGGTCGGTGTGTGTGGAGGGAATATTTTGAATATAGAGATGTTGAAAATAGTTATTTGATTGAAATATAGTAATATGCATATAAAAAATAGAAAAAGGTTATTAACAATAAAATGTTGGTTCAATTTTTAAAAAATATTAAACAGGGAAGAAGAAAAAAGTAAATTTGCAAATTGCTAAAAAATATACTCCTTTAGGTTTGTTTCCAACTGCTTGAACTCAGCAAACACTTAAACCATAACCCCCTATTTAATGAAAAAATTCAAAAGCATTTTAATCGTCTGTTTGGTACTTGCTGTGCTCGTAATTGTGGTCGTGAGCGCAGTGCGCATCCGCAAACAGACCTGTGAGGCTTTTGTGGTGAAGATTGAAAATATGGGGGAAAACAAGGTCTTCTCTGCTGCAGATGTGGAGAATTTGTTGCGTGCCGCAGGACAGTATCCCGTGGGAAAAGTGCAAAAGAGCATCAAACGGGAAGCCTTGTCGAATGTCTTGTCGGCTAACGTCTGGTTCGATCATATCACCTCTTTGTCGCGCAAAGGCAACGAGTTGTTGTTGGTCGTGAGTATGAAGAAACCGTTGGTGCGTGTCTTCCCTCAGCACGGCGCTTCTTTTCTGCTGGATACCCAGGGAGGACTGCTTCCCGACAGTAGTGGGGTGTTGGATCGTCTTCCTGTTTTAAATGGTTCTATCAAAACAAATTATAAGAAAAATGCGACCATCGATTCAATCAAAGAGAAATCGTTGTTGAATGCCTATGAGATTATTTCCAAGGTTTCAGAAGATGAATGCCTCGCAGCACAATTCCCGCAGTTCGTCGCCCGTCCCAACGGCGAGTTGGATATGTATAGCGTGGTGGGAAACCAGATGGTACACGTGGGTTGGGCGGATAATATTGATGAAAAATTACAAAATCTTCACATCATCTATGCCGATGCCCTGGCATATATGAATATGAATGACTATTCGCAATTGGATATTCGCTATAAAAACAGAATTTTTGCAACAAAAAAAGAATAATACAATATATGGCTAAAAAAAGAGAAGAAATTCAGGTCAGCGATAACTCCCCTAAAATGGTGGTGGGATTGGATATAGGCACAACCAAAATTGTGATGGTGGCAGGCTATTTGCGTAAAGATGGAACCATAGAAATATGTGGATGTGGAAAAACTCCTTCCACCGGTGTCGAATTTGGCTCCGTGTTTAATGTCCAAGAAACGATTAACGACATTCTGACAGCAAAAAAACAGCTGGAGGAATATTTGAATGAATCTATTACCAGTGTCTATGTGGGAATCGCGGGGCGCCATATTAAAAGCAGGAGTTATACCAATTCGATCTTGCGAAAAAATGGGCACGACACAATGGTTAGCCAAGAAGAAATTGATAATATGATTGCCCAGATGCGCAGTCTTTCCATCGATTCAGGTGAAATTATTGAAGTGATCCCCCAAAACTATCAAGTGGATGGACAAGAGACAATGCGTCCTGTGGGCACCCTTGCCCAACGGGTGAATGGCTTTTACCAACTCATTATCGGCAATAGTTTTGAAGTCAAGAAAATAATGAAAAGTATTCAAGAGTCGAATCTTCTTTGCAACCAGATGATTCTTGAACCGATGGCATCCGCTTTGGTTTGTCTTACCGAAGAAGAGAAAAAACAGGGCGTTGCACTGATTGACATCGGCGGAGGAACAACAGATCTCGTCATCTATGTGGAAAATATGCCGGTATTCATCAAAGTAATTCCTGTGGGTGGTTGTGTGATTACGAAAGATATTGAATCATTGGGGATTACATTTGAACAAGCGGAAAAATTGAAAATAGAATATGGCACGTGTCTGGTGAAAAATGCCAACAAGGATCATTATATCACCATCTCGGATTCCACCAATAGTGTGGAACCTATGCGGATCAACGAAGCTTCCTTGGCACAAGTAATCAATGCACGTGTACAACAGGATATCCTGACTCCTGTAAAAAGAGAGATTGAAAATTCAGGCTATGCCTCCAAAGTTAGAAATATTGTGATTACCGGTGGCGGTGCTCTGCTGCGCGATATTCGTCCGTTGTCGGATTTTGTGATACAAAAAAGAACCCGTTTGGGCGAACCCAATGTGGGGATCTCCGGTTCTATGGATGATCGTTTTAAGGATCCTATTTTCTCCACGGCTTTAGGACTTTTACGGTACGGATGTTTGCGCGAAAATAATCCTATCGTGGAAGAAGAATCCCAAGACCCGAACCGTCGTAATGAGCCGCAGGAAGAAAGAGGAGATAACGGAATCAAAAATCCGCTGGGAGAATGGTTTAAAAGCATATATTCCAAAGTTACGGAATGGGCCGACAACCTCAATATGGAAGGAACCGATTAATAAGAAAATAACCTTTATAACCTTTAATGAATTATAAATCACTATGGAAGAAAATTTAATTGAACCCACTTTCCAAGCATCTAAAAGGGAATCTATTATCAAAGTGATAGGTGTGGGCGGTGCTGGCTGTAATGCCGTTCAACACATGTACAAAGAAGGAATTGTTGGGGTGGATTTTATCGTTTGTAATACCGACAGACAGAATATTGAAAGCAATTTGGTCCCCACCAAATTGGTGATTGGTGAATCTGGTTTGGGCGCTGGCGCTGATCCTCAAAAAGCACAAAAGTTGGCTGAACAGACCGAAGATAAAATAAGAAACCTTATCGGTGAAAATACCAAAATGGTGTTTATCACTGCAGGTATGGGCAAGGGAACGGGCACAGGGGCCTCTCCTGTTGTGGCACGTATCGCCCGCGAAATGGGAATCCTGACCATCGGAGTGGTTACCTATCCTTGGCGCTTGGAACAAAAACCGGCTCGTGTGCGCGCCGATGAAGGAATCGCAGAATTAAAGAAGTATGTCGATTCTTTAATCATTATCAAGAACCAAAAAATCATGGAAGAGTACTCTTCTGTAAAACTTTCCGTGGCTCTTGGTTTCGCCGACGATGTGCTCAAAAATGCAGTTAAATGTATCGCTGAATTGATTACCGTGGAGGGTTATCAAAATGTGGACTACAGTGATGTGGAGTCGGTAATGAAGGATAGTGGTGAAGCAATGATCGCCCTCGCTGAAGCCAGCGGCGACAATCGTGCAGAAGAGGTTGTTCGTCAGGCTATGACGTGCCCGCTATTAGATGATGTAAACATTACTGATGCACAAAAATTCTTATTCTTCTTACGCTATGGCGCTGATAATGAGCCTACTATTGGAGAGTTAGAGCAGATTGAAACAGAATTCAGATCCTATGTTAGCGAGGATACTCATGTGATTTTTGGTCATGCCGCTGATAAGAATTTGGGTGATAAAATCAGATTGTCAGTAGTCATTACCAACTACTCGAAAAAAGCAGAAAAAGAGACTCCGTTAGATGGCAATAACCATCGCAATAATAATCTGTCAGATGAAAACTGGTCTCCATTTGAACAGCCTAAAAATGAGGCTTCCGCAGCGGAAAATGTGAAAACAATTGAAATTCCGGATGTGAATGCTATCATTACCCCTCAATACAAGGCTCCTGAACCTGTTTTCCCCGAAGCGGATCTGTTTGACACGCATAATGAACGGAGTGATGATTCAATAAAATCAACGGAAGAGGATAAAGGGGTGCATTGTATTGATGAAGGGAAAAATATAATTTACGATAATGATAATGCGTTTACGAAATTTGTGAGTACCCCTGCTTATGCCCGTCAGAGTGAGCAACCCCAACCTGATAGTGCAAGATTGATGGAGGTGCAAACCGCAGCACGCAAACTGCCACAACCCAATTATACCCCCTCTGCGGAAAATTTGATTTTTGGGAATCTTATGGCTGATTAACGGTCGTTCTTTTCATAATAAAAAAAACTGCCACAAAAAATGGCAGTTTTTTTATTGTGAAGTCCTTTCTTATTTTATTTTCCGAAATAACGTATGTATAAGCCTTCAAAACCTTTTCCGTGGCGGGCTTCATCTTTTGCCATTTCATGAACGGTGTCGTGAATGGCATCCAGATTTCTCTCTTTGGCAATTCTGGCGATACGCATTTTGTCTTCACAAGCTCCTGCTTCAGCGTTCATACGTTTCTCCAAGTTGGTTTTGGTATCCCATACACATTCCCCAAGCAATTCAGCAAATTTAGCGCAATGTTCAGCTTCTTCAAATGCGTAACGTTTGAAAGCTTCTGCAATTTCCGGATAGCCTTCACGGTCAGCTTGCCGACTCATGGCCAGATACATGCCCACTTCAGTGGCTTCCCCCATAAAGTGCGCGTTCAAATCTTTGATCATTTCTTCGCCTGTGCCCTTGGCTACACCGATTTCATGTTCTGTAACAAAGGTCAAAGCATCGCTTTCCACCAATTCCTTGAATTTGCTTTTGGGTTGCCGGCATTGTGGACAAAATTCAGGGGCTTCATCTCCTTCATGAACATAACCACAAACAGTGCAGATAAATTTCTTTTTCATAATTTGTTTTTTTAGTGAATAATTTATGATTGGTTATTTATGATTTTCAGAATAAGAAAAATCCTTATTGAAATCGTGGCAAAGATAGGCAAATTTTAGTTAATGTGGAAATCTGCATGAAAAAATAACACAGCTTGTTAACAACAATTATTCAATAAAATTTCGTACTTTTGCGGCTCTATTGGTTTGAATTTGGAAGATTATAAATTATAAATAAAATAAGATTATGGATTTCAGTTTATCAAAGAAAGAAGAGTTGTTTCTTCAAATGATTAGAGAATTTGCGGAAAACGAGGTGAAACCGTTGGCTGCAGAAGTGGATGACGAAGAGAGATTTCCTATGGAAACAGTGCAGAAATTGGGAAAATTGGGAGTGTTGGGCATCCCTGTTCCAGTTCAGTATGGTGGTCAAGGTGGAAATAATTTGATGTATGGTATGGCAGTGGAAGAGTTGTCGCGGGCGTGCGCCACTACCGGCGTGATTGTTTCGGCGCACACCTCCTTGTGTATGGCCCCTATCATGGAAAATGGTACGGAGGAACAAAAAATGAAATATTTGCCCAAGTTAGCTACGGGTGAATGGCTTGGTGCGTTTGGTTTGACCGAACCTAATGCGGGTACGGATGCGGCTATGCAACAAACCACCGCGGTGGATGCCGGTGATAAATGGATTCTCAATGGATCGAAGATTTTTATCACGAATGCTGGCTATGCCCACGTTTATATTGTGATGGCCATGACTGATAAGACGAAAGGCACCAAAGGTATTTCTGCTTTCATCGTTGAAAAAGGGATGAAAGGGTTCAGTATTGGCAAGAAAGAAAAGAAAATGGGTATTCGCGGTTCTGCCACTTGTGAATTGATTTTTGAAAATTGCGAAGTGCCCAAGGAAAATCTTTTGGGAGAATTGGGCAAAGGCTTTAGTATTGCCATGAAAACGTTGGATGGCGGCCGTATTGGTATTGCAGCTCAAGCGTTGGGAATTGCCCAAGGTGCTATGGATGCCACCATCAAATATACAAAAGAACGCAAGCAATTTGGCAAAGCCATTGCACAATTCCAAAATACACAATTCCAAATGGCTGATTTGGAGACGAAAGTGCAAGCCGCTCGTTTGTTAGTCCGCTCGGCATCATATAAAAAAGACATGAAACTGCCTTATTCCGCCGACGCTGCCATGGCCAAATTATTCGCCGCAGAAACAGCGATGGAAGTTACGACAAAGTGCGTGCAGTTCCACGGTGGTTATGGTTATACCCGCGAATATCCCGTTGAAAGAATGATGCGTGATGCGAAAATCACGGAAATTTATGAAGGGACTTCCGAAGTTCAAAGAATGGTTATCGCCGGTAAGTTATTCAAATAATAGTCAATTAATAAAATTATCATAAAATGAAAATAGTAGTTTGTATAAAACAGGTTCCCGATACAACCGAAATTAAGATAAATCCTGTTACGGGTACGTTAATCCGTGATGGTGTCCCCAGTATTATGAATCCCGACGATAAAGGAGGGCTTGAAGTGGCGTTGCAATTAAAAGACCAATTCAATGCACATGTAACGGTTATCACAATGGGTCCGCCACAAGCCGAAGCCATTCTTCGTGAAGCATTGGCTATGGGGGCGGATAGAGCCATTTTGTTGACAGACAGGAAGTTCGCAGGTGCCGACACTTTGGCTACTTCCAATGCGTTGGCAGGCGCTCTCCGCGTTATTGAACACGATCTCATTATTACTGGTCGCCAAGCTATCGATGGTGATACCGCGCAGGTGGGCCCGCAAATTGCAGAACATTTGCATCTTCCTCAAGTATCGTACGTGGCTGGTTTTGAGTATGATGGTAAAAATACAATGCAAGTAAAGAAAGAAAATGAAGATGGCTACCAATTGCTTGAAGTGCAACTTCCTGCCGTATTAACCGTTCTCGCTTCCGCTTTCAAACCCCGCTATATGACTGTTGCCGGTATTATTAATGCTTACGATGCCCAAGAAATTGAAATCTGGACAGCAGATAAAATTGACGTGGATGAAAATAAATTGGGATTGAACGGCTCTCCTACACGTGTTAAAAGATCATTTACCAAAGCTCAAAAAACAGCTGGTGAAGTATTTGACTTAACACCAGAAGAATCAGTCAACCTGATTGTTGCCAAATTAAAAGAAAAATTCATCATTTAATTTTTGAAAGTCATGGATAAAACTAATTATAAAAATATATTCGTTTTCATCGAACAAAGAGATGGCGTTATTCAACCAGTCGGTCTTGAATTATTAGGGAAAGCCCACGAATTAGCTCAAATATTAGGCGAAAAAGTAGTGGCTATGTTCTTAGGCTACAATATTAAAAATCAATGTCAAACGTTAATTGAGTATGGTGCCGACCAGGTGGTTTGTGCGGATTGTGTGGAATTAAAAGATTATTTGACAGAACAGTACGCACAGGCGATTGAACAAATTATCAACCAATATTTACCCAGTATCATTCTCTTTGGGGCAACGACAATCGGTCGTGATTTGGGCCCGAGATTGTCGGCACGTATGGCTACCGGCCTTACGGCAGACTGCACCCGCTTGGAAATCTCTGAGGAAAAAGAGTTGATGATGACCCGTCCGGCTTTCGGCGGCAACTTGATGGCTACGATTATGTGTACCGAACACCGTCCCCAAATGTCAACCGTTCGCCCGGGTGTAATGCAAAAAATGGATAGAGACACTTCCCGCAAAGGTGAAGTTTTAGCTTTTAATCCCGTTTTTGACTTATCCAAGTGCAAGGTTAAATTATTAAAAACCGTTAAGGCTGAAAAAGATAAAATGGATATTACAGAAGCCAAGATTCTGGTTTCTGGCGGCCGTGGTGTCGGTAATGCTGAGGGGTTTGCAGAATTAGGAAAATTGGCAACCACATTGAATGCCCAAGTATCTTCTTCTCGTGCCATGGTGGATGCGGGAATTATGCCACATGATGTGCAAGTGGGCCAAACAGGTAAAACCGTTCGTCCGAACCTTTACTTCGCTATCGGCATATCTGGAGCTATTCAACACCTTGCAGGAATGGAAGAATCCGACATGATTGTTGCTATCAATAAAGATAAGGCGGCTCCCATTTTTAATGTTGCGGATG
>JAEEUY010000268.1 GCA_016290715.1 Bacteroidales bacterium | reverse complement strand
GCCGTTCAGCGTCCAGTTGACGAAGGTGTATCCGTTATTCGGCGTAGCAGTCAGCATAGCAGTGTCGCCGTAAGTATAGCTACCTGTTCCATCTATCGTACCGCCATCAGTTGGGTTGGCGGAAGCGTTGATGGTGTAACTGTTGGCCTCGAAAGTAGCGTAAACAAGTACGTTCCCATCGGGCATGATAAAGCTGTTGTTGGCGGCTACTTCCACTGTACCGGATGGATAGGTTACATTCCATGCACCGAAGTGATAGCCAGTGGCCGGGGTGGCGGTCAGATTAACTGTGCTACCGGCAGCAGCTCTGGTTACATTGGCAGCAACCCTACCATTGGTAATCTCATCGGAGATGACAACATCATATAACGGCAGGAGAATGTAGACTCCTGTAGCAATTTCGCTGTTAATCATACCGTCCTTCATGGCGATAGCTTTGATGACGGTCGTATCACCTACGGTGAGAACGATAGGTGTAGTATAAACATTGGATGCATTGGTAGGTTCAGTGCCGTTAGTGGTGTAATAGATGGTGGCTTCACTGGTGGCGCAGTCCAAAGTTACACGTTGCCCACCAAAATCGTAGTATATGCCAGGATCGGGGCTGAAGGTCGGAGTGGCGACCGTACTCATCCGTGTGAAGTTGGCAACATAGTCTCCGCCGGCTTCAACCATAAACGAATAGGTGGTATTGGTAGAAACTTCAACACCGTCCTTTGTCCAATTAGTGAAGGTGTAGCCTGTATTAGGGATAGCAGTCAGTGTGGCGGTTGTCCCATAGTTGTAAGTGCCCGCACCAGTTACGGTACCACCCTCTTCTGGGTTAGCGGAAGCGGAGATGGTGTAGCTGTTGATATCCCATTTTGCATATAAATCACAGTCTCCAATGGCTACGTTAGGGATGGCAATAGTAGGATTGCCAACGAAGTTGGTGTCCGGATACCAGCCACCAAAAGTATAGCCCTCCCGTACAATGTCGTTAGCTGTCGGCAGATATAAGACTACCCCGTATATGTGAACAGTATCAGTTGAGAAGCCGTTCAGCAGCGTCCCTCCTCTGGGATGCAAAGTTACCTGATATACTATCGGGAGGTAATCCACTCTCACCGTGATGTCGTTTGTTCCCATGACACCTTTAACGGTATCTATGATGGGGTTAAAGCCTCGCACTGAGGGCGACACTACACTATAACTCTCACCGTATTCCAATGAGTCGATGTAGCTGGGGGCAGCTTCATTTGTTCCATTTTCATAATAGAAGTAATTAATGGTCAGCTGGTGTTTCTCCGGCTTAAAGGTGGCGGAAACCGTTACATCTCCGGCAGGCATGACAAAAGTGTCTGCAGCCACTGGCACATCACCCAACGTGGAAGTTACATTCCATTCGTCGAAGCGGTAGCCGTTGTCTGGAGTGGCGGTCAGTCTGACCGTGGTGCCAGCAGTGGCGCTGGTCATGTCGGCTTCAACCGTTCCGTGTTCGATGTTTTCGTCAATGGTGATGGTGTAGGTTTCCTGTGCGGTTTGGCTTACATTGATGTCGTCAATGTAGATGTCCCCCCATGAGCCAGAGGTGGCTTTAATGGCAATATAGTGTCCAGTGCCAGTGTAGCTGTTAAGACTTACTGAGTACTGGTCATAGTCCGTGGTCACCGGGATGTCGTCGCCCACCTGTACGAAAGAGGAGGCATCGTACGGGTCGGTCATCACACCCACATGCAAAGTGCCGGCAAAAGTTTCTTGAGACGATGACATCTTGGCATAGAGTGATATTTCATAGTTTTTCAAATTGTCGTTGGCCTGCACTTCAAATTCGGGTAAAATGGCCATCAGAGTGTAAGATGCTGAAGACCGATAAAGGCGCAAATGGCGATTGCCCTCGTGAGGGCTGTTCGTATTTGTATTAGAGACACCATGATAGTCGCCCTCTTTGAGGATACTCCAGCAGTATTGGTATTCACTATAATCCTCGAAACCATATTCGTAGGGTAGAGATTTGGCTTCGCACTTGGTCATTGCAACGGCAGATAGGCTCCATTCGCTTTTCTCATACTCACCGCAGATGGCGCGTACATATATATAATAGGTAGTGGCAGCGTCGAGCCCTTCCACAAGATAGGGATTGGACTCGATGTATTCCTCGGTGGGTGTAGTGTTGGCATCCGGGACGTCACTCATGCGGGTTGTGACGTAGATGTCCCACGATGACACTTCTTCGTTGTCATTCCACGTAATGGTGGCAGTGCTATTGGTAACTTGGGTAACATGAAGTTCGGTTACCGCAAGACAGGAAGGCAGGGTGGTGAAGAAGAAAGATTCTGTCCATTCACTTGTGCCTTCTTCGTTACAATTGCCTTGCACCCGTGCTTCGTACCGGGTGCCGGGTGTCAAGTTGGAGAGTGGGACAGAATTACTGGAGGTATTGGCGGAGTTCCATTCGCCAGCTCCTGAAGTAGAGCCCAAGATTATATTGTCGATATGCAGGTCGTTGTCGCCGTTATACTCCGTTGATGTTGATTCACCATAAAAGGCAATCTTTATGTTTTTCTCGCCGTAGGCCGAAAGGTCAATGAACACATTCTCGCCCGTGGTGGCAATATCGTTGTAAACGTAGGGGGAACCGCTGTTGTTCCACTCGCGCAGTTTGTTCCACTGCCCGTCGGCATAGATTAAGACAACGAAACGGTCGTCTTCACAGTTGCCATTGGCAGGGTTTGCATTGCCGTAACTGGTAAGGGCAAGGTCGAAAGACAGGGATGCATCCGTGGAAAGTGCGATTTCCGGTGTTACAAGCCAGTCTTTGTTCGCATCCGGGGTGTTTTTATAAATATTGAGCTTGGCGTTGTATGTACCAAAGACATAAGAGGATGTTCCCCATCTATGTTCGGATTCTGCGTCAAGTACGGAAGTGCCGTCCAGTACATCGTCCACCAAACCGGAATATTGATTCCAATTCCCTGGGATATATTGGTTATTAAACTGTTCTTCAAAGTCGATACTGCTTATGTCGCCACCTTCACGGTATTCTACATTATAGGTGGAAATGTCGGTGTTGCTATCCCACGAAAGGTTTGCGGAGTTTTTGGTAATATCAGAGGCTACCAGTCCAGTAGGAGTGGGGCAGGAGGAGGCAGGAACGGCAGTGCTCACGCAGGTAATGTCGTCGATGTAAATGATTTGGGTTACGTGTGAACTTGTAGCCGGCTCCATCATGAAGGCAATGTATTTCCCGTTCCCTTCATAGCTGCTGAAGTCCACCGTATAAGGATCGTACCCGTGATCTACGTCGTCATTGGGGTCGTTTGCACCCGTAATGGAGAGGGTATCGAAAGGCACGAACGTGAAGATGTCGTCAGGATCGGTCATCACACCGACATAAAGCGGAACATCGTAGCTATCATGGCCGTGGCAGGCATAGAAGCTGAGGTGTAAGGTGTTCACCGCAACCGTACCCATAGCCGGCAGGATGGCATACAGATCCGTGTTAGTTACATTGGAAGCATAACGGGAATTTAGGCACAGGTGTTGTTGGCCAGAATGAGATTCCCCATTGTTGTTATATCCGGTTGTTTGAACGGTCGGATAACCATAGTAAAAGCCGTAATCGGTTTCGTTATAACTGTTCCAGCATTCAGGAAGAGCTCTATAGGGGCTGTTTTGGGTGTTGTTTGCCCCGCAATTTTCAAAGTCCTCCGAGTAGGGAAGAGCGGCCCCGCAGTTGGTGGTAAATACCAGCGTATCCGATATTAGGGTCACTAACCCTCTGGAATTCCCCTTTTGCATGCTTGACTCGCAGGTGGTTTCCAACCACACTTTGTAAGTGGTATAAGGGGAAAGACCTGTGATAGTGGAAGAATTGGTCCTCCCGACGTTTTGGACGTCAACATTGGAGAGGTCTTCGGTAGCACAGTAGATGTCGAAGTGGTCGTATCCATAGTCTGCCCAGTGGATGTCAGTGGAGGTGCCGGTTAGATTCGTGGCAGTCAAATGGTCAGGCTTCTGGCACTCTACGGCCGTGGCAAAAATCACTGCATTGCTCTCTCCTGTTTCAGTGTATCCTGGACATACGCCTTTAACAAAAACCCGATAAGTGTATCCCCAGCTAAGGTCGTTGAGTGTTGCGCTGTTGCTATAAAAGTGAACAGGATCATAGTTATAATCAACGATGCTATATTTATAAACAATGATGTCGTCTAAGAAGAGAGCGTCCTCACCATACTGGGTGTCGTCGTTCTTCGTATATTCCCATTTAAGGGTGTGATCGTTGTATGCAGACAGTTCGAAGGAGTATTGGCTCCAATCTTTTGTTTGGAATTCGCCGCCGGTTATCTCCAGCACCTTTATGCCATCAATCCAGAAGCTGGCCTTGTTGTCTCCTCCAGCCGAGAGCATTGCCTCAAAGCTGATGATTGTCGGGTAAGTCTTTGAGCGCACATAGAGTTCCAGTTTCCCAGTGCCGATATCATGACTATAAGTTTTAATGCAACCGGGGTTGGAATTGGAAGCAGTAATCACTCCTCCATTATCATTCCAAATAAAACCATTATTACTGAAGTAACCAAAGTAATCACCATTAAAATATAAGTTCTGCGGTATATCCTCATCGAAGTTAGCTGTGAGGAGGCGTCCATACTCATCATTATCATCCAACAAATCGTTATTCATTCCATCCAACAAATCGATATACATCAAATATTCATCCGTGTAGCCTGTCCATGTGAAACTGCCACCGGTGGGGGTGATACTGCCTTCGGTCAGGGCAAGGTGGTCGGGCGCCGGACAGTCGGCCGCAGCCTGATTGATGGTGATGAGGTTGGAGGAATCAACCACGATGTAGTTGTTGTTGGGATCAAGCAGCGTCACTCTCAAGCAGGCCATGCGGGCAATCCCTGGGTTTGCATCATATCCGTAATGGAGTTCATAAGGGTTGCCAGACATAAAAAAAACACTATTTGCCAGCCAGCTGTATGTGCCAGAGCCTACAGGGGTTATGCCATCCGCATCATAGAATTGGAAACTTGGATAATATTGGGAAACGTCATAGCCATCGTAAGTGACCGTCAGAGTACCGCCGTTCCCTCCGGCATCGGAGAAAATCTCGTCGGGAGAGACAGTGATGGATTGTGCAAGAGCGTTCGCTGACCCCAAAGCGAGGCCCAATGTAAGAATCAAAAAAGAATAAATTTTCTTCATATTTGTATTATTTAATTAATATTTTGCTGAAATTACTTATCAATTTGGCACTTATAGAAATTTTTTAAAAAAAAATTTTGCAAATTTATATCTTAATTTTGTGATTTACAAATGTATAATGATAAATTTAACTTTAATTATAGGATTTGTAATAATTTGTAAATCAGAATTCTATATATTCTTTTAAAGAAACATTATGGTTTGTTCGTGCTTTATATCGCTGTAGCCAAAGCTATCCGTATGGCATTTTCGGAAAAAACAAGTTGTATAACTGTTTGTTTTTTTGACGTTTTTTTCATTAAGGTTTGGCGGAGGAATGGGACACTGCACCCGTTACTCCCCACTCCAGACAAGGTCGTCAGACCGCAGTCTGGAGTTACTAAAATTTCGTGCCTTTGGCACGATTAGCTGATGTATTTTTACCAAGGTCATATTTGCCGGCGGCATGAAAAAAAACACCCCCGCTTGTTTCAAGCAGGGGTGTTTTTTGGGAGTGAAATTAAAATTATTTACATTTAATTTCAACAGTAACTTCTTTACCATCAGTAACTACTGAATAACCTTGATGTGCATCTTGAGAACCGTCTGTGCAAACTTTATTGTCAAAGATACGAACATCGTTGTCAGTAGTTGAATAAATTTTCTTGCCATCTTCGTAACGGGTGCAAACGCATTTTTTACCGCAAGAAGAGAAGCAAATAACGCAAACTAAAGCAGCAACTGCTAAACTTAACATTTTTTTCATAATTCTAAAATTTTTAAGTGAATAAATATATTAATAACTAAGGTTTTCTATTTTTTCTTAAATTTTAACACACCCACGCGAATTCTGCACACAGAATCCCATAAAATCAGCGTTGCAAAAATAGTAATTTTTTCAATATTCAGTGAATAAAGGTCATTTTTTGTGGGAAAGTGAAAGTGATGAAAATATATTTATTTGATTATTAATTAAATACAGTTGATTATTATATTTTTTTTAACATTATTTAAGATTTCTGATAAAAAAAATCACTGCTTTTGGAACAGTGATTTTTTATGGGATTATGATGGGAAACTTAGTTTATATCGCCGATAACTTTAATAACGGTTTGTGCATGGGATGGGTCGTTGGCAATGATATCGATAGACAGATTTTGACGACCTCTTCTATTTTTAGCGTTAAAAGTAACGGTCATTTCCACGGATTCGCCTGGTGCAATAGTCTTTTTGTCAAGCGTGTAGGTGATTGCAGGGATGCTGGGTTGGATTTTTCTCAGAATCAATGCACTTTTCCCAGTATTGGTAATCCTGAATGTTTGGGAAGCCGATTCATTTTTTTGAAGTGTACCGAAATCAAAACTTTCTTTATCGAGATACATCTTAGGAGCTTTCTCAATATCTTTTGCCGTCATGTGAGAAAAATCTTCGGTAATGTTTACATTATAATATATGTATTTGCGGGGTTCAACGGAGTCGTTGGTAATGACCACAAATCTGTCTTTTTGTGCACCCCAGTCGTTACGCAAAGTGGCATCGTATTTCAAAACGATTTTTCCTTCCTCACCACCCTTTAATGATTGGCCAAAGGTTCTGGAAACTTCTTTGATATAAGCAGGTAATTCCAAACGCACTTCTGCAGCACGTCCATTTTCATAAAAGTTTTTAATATAAAGCGTATCAATGTGGGATTCTGTATTCTTAACGGTACAGCTGATACTGTTTTCTTTAACTCTAACTTCCCCTTTGCCAATTTTATAACCAGCTAATTCATATTTTGTAGGAGGGCGTTTTATAACGTTTCCTTTGATAAAAATAAGGTGAGGGGTGGTAAGATTAGGTTCATTGGTTGTAACTTTGATGTTTTTATTGAATGCGTTTGGACGGCCCCATGGATCGTAGGTTGCGTCAATGAATCCTGTTTCACCTGGAGCTACTGCTTCACGGGTGTAGTTGGCTGCAGTACAGCCGCATCCTGGTTTTACTTGTTTGAGAATCAATGCGCTATCCCCCACGTTTTTAAATGTAAAACGGGCGGTTACTTTTCCTCCCTCTTCTTTAATGTCACCAAAATCATGTGTTTTTTTGTCAAATTCTATTTTGGGTTGTGCGAAAGCAATCAGCACAGCCACAACCATAAATACTGATAAGACTAACTTTTTCATTGCATTATATTGTTTAATTATATATTTACTTTATATTATAATAACGGCGGCAAAATTACTATAATAATTCAAAAATTGTTCGGCCTGTATTAAATTTATTCTTTTTTAACGATTTTATTGAGAATTATTGTCCATGTAAACAAAAGAGAGGGCACTTTTGTTTTCTGTTTTAACAAACCGATAGGCAAGATTTTATAATTTTCGTGAAAATTAATAAACTGCTTCAACGCAAAACAAAAAATTGTATATTTGCACCCCTAAAAATTATGGAAAATCGCAAGCAAAAAAGAGAAGAATTTAGATTGAGAATCTCTGGTGTTGAGCTCGGAACACATTCTTACTCAATAGATTGCGATAATACGTTCTTTGAATTGGCAGAAATTCCTGATTTGCATAATGGATTGATAAAATTGCAAATTGAGATGAATATTTCTGAAAAAATGGTACTTTTGAATTTTCATTTCAATGGAAATGTGGAACTTCCGTGCGACCGTTGCCTTGATCCCGTTACCATTGATTTGGATTTTACCGAAAATCTGGTGGTCAAGTTGGTGCCTTTCGTTGATGATATGGAGAAAGTGGAGGAAGATGACATGTGGATTGTTGACGAAAACACATACGATCTGGATCTGTTCCACTTCGTTTATGAATCCATCGCATTGCATCTGCCTATGCAAATATTGCATGCGGATGATGAAAATGGGAATCCGACTTGTAATCCTGAAATATTGAAAAAGTTGGAAGAGTTTTCCGGGCGGGAACATGATGCTATAGATCCGCGTTGGGAAGCCCTGAAAAATATAAAATTAGATTAATAAACTAAAAAAACAAATAGTTATGCCACATCCGAAAAGAAGACACTCAGCAATGAGAAGAGACAAAAGAAGAGCACACGATTTTATTACTGCCCCTCAACTGACTACTTGCAGTCATTGTGGTGCTGCGATTCTTACACATAGAGTATGCCCTGAATGCGGGTACTACAGAGATAAGCAAGCTATTGAAATCAAAGGTGCTAACGCATAATTTTAATTTTGCGTAATTTGGCGTATTGCTGTGAATGAATTAATATTTGCAACACATAATCGCCACAAATTGGAAGAGGCAGTCGCTTTGGCGGGTGCTTCCTTTGTCATTAAAGGACTTACAGAAATCCGTTGTTTCGAGGAAATACCTGAAACAGCGGATTCTTTATTGGGGAATGCCCGAATAAAGGCAGAATATGTCTATCGGCGCTATGGCGTAAATTGTTTTTCAGATGATACCGGCTTGGAAATTGACGCGTTAGGCGGTCGCCCGGGGGTGTATTCTGCCCGTTATGCCGGCGAAAATTGCGATTTCCATGAAAATGTTTTAAAAGTGCTGCGTGAAATGGAAGGGCAGTCCAATAGAAATGCTTGCTTTAAAACAGTTATTGTGTTGATTCTCAATGGGGAACAATATACTTTTGAAGGCCGTGTGAATGGTGAAATCATTACGCAACAACAAGGGATGTCAGGATTCGGTTATGATCCGATATTTCGTCCCCGTGGTTTTTCCAAAACTTTTGCCGAAATGAGCGATAAGGAGAAAAATCTTATTTCTCATAGAGGTATGGCAATGAGAAAGTTAATGGAATTTTTGAAGGAAAAATATTAAAATGTCCAATTCTTATTCCCATACAAGGTCGTTAGACCTACAATCTGGGGTACGGAGTTGTGCATCGTGTGGGTGTACGTGCTGCACGCTGGTTACAGGAGCAGTCGCCTACCTCATATTGCGCTCCACTTCGTTCCGCTTATATGAGGTTATTAAGATGGCGTGCCGATGGCACGCAAAAAATAAACCGCTATCTATCATACTAAGAATCATTAACTTATAATGTATATGTAATGATCCTATGCCGCCGGGAAAATAGGTGGCTGAGCTTGTCGAAGCCACCTATATCAAGTCCATATTTTACAATTTATCTGTAAATATCTTAAAAATAGAAAATTACAGAAAATACAAAACTTTTAGCGGACGGCAATGAATTTTTTATTCGGATTTTACAACGTTTTGATTAATTTTGCGTCATTAATTTATATGTGATAATAAAAATCATTTCCATCATGAAAAGAATAGTTATTTTTGGGGTATTGTGTTGTATGATATTGCTTGGGGTTAAAGCTCAAAATGCCATTTCAATGGGCTCGCAAACGTCTGTTAGCGGTTGTGATTTGTATATTTATGACGATGGGGGGGCAGCCAATGGTTATGCTACGGGCACCAACCAAGTGCTGACCATCTATTCCAACGACCCTTCTAATGGCTGTGTGATGATTGAAATACAAGCCTTGGATGTTGATCCGTCGGATACCTTATATATTTATGATGGCGCGGATATTACAGGTACGCTGCTTCACTGGTTTAACAACAGCGATTACGATTCATTGGGAACCTTCCGCTATGCGGCAACTATCCAAAACAGTACGGGGGCGCTTACACTTCGTTTTTTCTCCAATGCCTCTGTAACGGGTACGGGGTTCCAAATTCACGCCACTTGTATGGCCCCTTGTCAGCGCGTAGTGGTGCAGCTGGATTCGGTTCATTCTTCTCACATACCACATCGGGATCCCGATGATGGCTATTACTATATTGATCTCTGTCCAAACGATTCTGTCCATATTGTTACTTATTGTGATTATCCGGATAATAATTTCAGTTATCCGCAAAGTGATGCTACGACCACTTTCCAGTGGGATTTGGATGTGATGGCCTACGATTCGATAGGCGGAAATACGTTGGATCATGTTTTTACTCCCGGTCGTGGATATAGTGTGGCCGTTTCGGCTATCGACCCGGCGCAATGCCCTTCGCTGACTCCCGTGACATTTCGGGTGAGGACTTCTCAAAATCCTTTTTTGAATATTGCCCCTCTTCCTCCCATCTGCTCATCTGATGAACTTGATTTGAATGTGGGTTACGACTCCCTCTCCATTGTCCAGTTAACGCCTATCAATAGTATGCAGTCCGCCTCATTGTGTGTGACTGATACGGTCTTTCTTCCTGATGGGATTAGTTGTGCGCCGTATGGGACTTTCTACCGCTCATACGTGAATTTTACCAACTTCGCTCCGAATGCAACCATTACCTCTGCCAACGACATTCTCTATTTGAGAATAAAAATGGAACATTCTGCTATTGAGGATATTCGCATAACACTGGTTTGCCCCAATAATAATTCTTGTAAAATTGTTCCCGACTATCAAAACGATGGCTGGGGAGGGATTAACCATTCCTATTTCCGAACTAATTTGGGATTGGCGAATCGTGCCAGAGAGGTTGTGAGTTGCGACTCCACCCAAAACCCCATGGGGGTCCCATGGAATTATGTCTGGTCGAATAATACAACATTGGGTTATCAATATGCGGGTGGCTCTTATGGATATTGTTTCGAACCGGTAAATATCCATAGCCAGTATAATCCCAATTGGGATTCTGGAACATCTTCCTATTGTATTGACTCAAGTAATGTGGCCAATATGACTCAAATTTATCATCCGTTTCAAGATTTCAGTCGGATGGTTAATTGTCCGTTAAACGGGAATTGGTATATCCAAGTGGAAGATTTGTGGACCAATGATAACGGTTATATTGTTGAATGGGAGATGGCTTTAGACCCCAATCTGTTGCCGCAAAACTGGTCGTATGATGTGCAGGTGGACACCACTTATTTAACGGGTCCTGGGGCCAATGGATTGCACATCGCCCCCGATCAGAGTGGGGACCTTACTTATGATGCTGTATTATTTGATGAATACGGCTGTCGCTACGATACGGTATTTCCACTTACGGTGGTACAAATGCCAGACCCTAATTTGGGTGATGACCAAGATATTTGTGTGGGTGATACCGCCGTCTTGTCGGCCAATTATCAAGCTGAAAACACTACTTATCTATGGAATACTGGAGAAACTACGGAAGATATATCCGTTGATACGTGTGGAATCTACCAGGTGATGGTGGCTACTTCTACGCCCGATGGTGCCCTTACGTGTAGCATGAGTGATACGATAACCGTTATTTTAAATCCGGATCCAGCCGCCAGTTTCAGCCTTTCGGATACCGAAGGGTGCGGACAATTGACGTTTCAGTGCTTCGACCAAACCACGCCGTCGGGATTGGATTTGTCGTATAATTGGCTGGTAATGGATGAAAACAATAATCAGGTCGCCTCCTCGCAGTTGGCAAATCCCCAATTCACTTTGGATGTTCCCGGAACCTATTCAATTGCATTGATGGTGCTTACTTCCGACGGATGTATGGATACCATCTATAATATGAATTGCATACATATCTATCCGCAACCTGTTGCTGAATTTGTCTCGGATCCGGAAGTGTCGTTTTTCTCGGAATCGCAAGGTATTATTTCATTCGTTAACCAAACAGATATGGCTGTATTGAATGGAGAAAATATGACGTTTGAATGGGACTTTGGCGACGGCGGGCACAATACAACCGATTTGTCGCCCGTTCACACGTACTCCGAATGGGCTGATTATGAGGTGAGTTTTACCATTACAACGGAACATGGTTGTACTTCAACGACCACCCATACGGTGGTTTTAGAACCCGATTTGTCATTCCCTAATATTATTACACCGAATGATGACAATGCCAATGATGTGTTTGCCATAAGGAATCTGAATACGGATTTTGACCCCAATGATCCGAACGGCTACCGTTCCAACGAATTGTTTATTTACAATCGCTGGGGGAAGCGTGTTTATTATGCTAAAAATTATGACACCTATGCGAAAGATGAGCAAATTTTTGTGGGGACCCAATATTTTGATGCTAAATCTTTAGCGGATGGTGTTTATTATTACACGTTCCATTACAAAGGAATAATCAAGGATATTGATTACCATGGAACGATAACAGTTATCCGATAAGGAAAGCGAGACGCTTATTTTATTTTCAGGATGGAACGATAACGGGGAAGATCGTTTAAGATCTCTTTGGCTGTTTGAATATCGGGGTCGATGGATAATTGGTTGGCGATACGGCCTTTCTGATGATAGTAACGGACAACAATTTCGGAGGCGAGATATTCGGAAATTTCTTTCTTATAAGTGATCAAATCCTTCTCTTTGTCTTTGGCAATTTGTTCTTCAAGTTGGTTGTATAGTGGTTCAATTTGGGAGAAATATTTCTCATCTTCAGCTGTTTCCTTCAACTCCTTCAACGCTTCTTCTGTAGCTGTGGTGTACGTGTATTCTTTATTTTTCAGGAAATTGATAAAATCGTTGTAGGTGTCATCATCAATGGAAAATTCAGTAGCTGGAGGAATAACAGTGTGGTTGGCATGGTATTCGTTGGCGTAGTCGAAAATCAAGTTATGGAGGACAAGGGCAAGCAGGATATTGCTGGCATTTACATCGGGGGTAATCACATCGGGTTCAATGCCACCCTTATCGTAAACGGTTCTCCCATTTTTTGTTTTAAAAGGAACGGCAAGACTGTCTGCGATGTGTTTTCTCGATGTTAAGGAGTCTTTGTCGAAGTAGTCGATATTTTGTATGCAGCGTCCGGAAGGGATGTAGTATTTGGCCACTGTGATTTTCATGGTTGAGTTATAGCTCAACGGAATCACATTCTGCACGAGTCCTTTCCCGTATGATTTTTTCCCGACAATGACGGCTCGGTCCAAATCCTGAAATGACCCGGCTACAATTTCCGATGACGAAGCACTTAATTCATTCACAAGCACTACCACGGGGATTTTCGCATCGGTAACGGGTTGGCGGGTTTTGAATACGTGATTCTGTTCAGGAATCTTCCCTTTGTTGGTAACAATAGTGGTATTGGCATCCACAAAAATATTCAGCAAGTTGACGGCTTCCTGTTCTAATCCACCTCCGTTGTTACGCAAGTCCAAGATAAGTGCTTGCATTCCTTTTTGTTTCAGTTCCAAAAAGGCATTCCGTACCTCATTGCCTGCTTTTTCGGTGAATTGGTCTAATTTGATGTAACCTATTTGGGAGTCTAACATACCGAAATAAGGTATATTAGGCAATTTGACTTCTTTGCGTTCAATGTTAAAGGTGAGTTTTTTGTCGTTGGTGGGGCGCAGAATCTCAATGGAAATTTTGGTGTTAGGCTGCCCTTTTAAGATGGTGCTGACATCGGAGGAAGTTTTCCCTTCCGCTGACTTGCCATCAATTTTAAGAATAATATCTCCGGCCAGCAATCCCGCTTTATGAGCAGGCGCGTCTTCAAAAATTTCGGAGATAATCACATGATTGTCTCTCTGTTGGATAAGTGCCCCGATACCGCCATATTGTCCGGTTGTCAGCATTTTTACATCTTCAAGCTGGTTTTCGGGATAGTAGTTGGTATAGGGATCCAGACTCTCCAACATCGCATCAATCGCGGTTTTGGTAAGATCGCCTGGCGTGATTTCATCCGCATATTTGTCATTCAATTCACGCAAGACAGTGATAAAAATATCCACATTTTTGGCTATTTCAAAGTCGTTTTGTGCTGAAAGAGGGAACAAGCCAAAGGTAATGGCGAAAATAAGAACAGCAAGAATACGGGAATACGATGATTTCATTTTTTATTCAATTAATTGCAAATATCATATAACTTTGATTCGTATTTTTTATTGTGTTTCAACGCTTAAATTCCCACTTTTTGCACAATGTCTGAAAACTTTTCTTTACCTTTGCCGCGCAATTTCATTTTTGAGATTCATCCAGCAAATATTATAGCATTAAAATTTATAGTAAAACTGTTTATATCAAATAATTATGGCAAACAACGAAGATCTTTTCAAGCAAATTATCTCTCACGCAAAAGAGTATGGATATATATTCCCTTCCAGCGAAATTTATGACGGTTTGAGCGCAGTGTATGATTATGGACAATATGGAGTGGAACTGAAAAATAATATCAAACAATATTGGTGGAAAGCGATGGTGCAGTTTCATGAAAATATTGTTGGGATAGACAGTGCTATTTTTATGCATCCCACCATTTGGAAAGCGTCAGGTCATGTGGATGCGTTTAACGACCCGTTGATTGACAATAAAGATTCGAAAAAGCGTTACCGTGCCGATGTCTTGATTGAAGATCATATTCAAAAAATAGAGGATAAGATCAATAAAGAGGTTGAGAAGGCCAAGAAGCGTTTTGAAAATTTCGATGAAGCCATGTACCGTACTACCAATGCGCGAGTAATGGGGTATCAGCAGCAGATTGATGATATTACTGCCCGTTATGCGGATTTGATGACGCGTAACGACTTGGCAGGACTCAAAGCGCTGATTGAAGAACTCGGCATTTGCTGCCCGATTTCCGGAACCAAAAACTGGACGGATGTGCGCCAGTTCAACTTGATGTTTTCAACGCAAATGGGTTCTGTAGCAGAGGGCGCCGACACTATCTATCTTCGTCCGGAAACGGCGCAAGGTATTTTTGTGAATTTTTTGAATGTCCAAAAGACAGGAAGAATGAAAATACCGTTTGGGATTGCCCAAATTGGAAAAGCTTTCCGGAACGAAATTGTGGCCCGTCAGTTCATCTTCCGTATGCGTGAGTTTGAGCAAATGGAAATGCAGTTCTTTGTTCGTCCGGGTGAAGAATTGAAATGGTTTGATTATTGGAAAAAAGAGCGTATCGCATGGCATCAGTCATTGGGGATCGCTCCAGAAAATTACCGTTTCCACGATCATGAAAAATTAGCGCATTATGCCAATGCTGCTACGGATATTGAATTCAAGTTCCCCTTTGGTTTCAAAGAATTGGAAGGCATCCATTCTCGTACCAATTACGATTTGAGCCGTCATGAGGAGTTCTCAGGTAAGAAATTGCGTTATTTTGACCCTGAAACCAATGAAAGTTATGTTCCATACGTAATTGAAACTTCCATTGGGGTGGACAGAATGTTTTTGGCGGTATTTAGCGATGCCTATTGTGAAGAGAAATTGGAAGATGGTACGGTACGTGTGGTATTGCGCTTGCCAGCGAAGTTGGCTCCGATTAAAGTGGCGGTTCTTCCGTTGGTGAAAAAAGATGGGATGCCGGAAAAGGCTGAAGAGTTGATGCAACAACTGCAACCCCATTTTATGTGCCAGTGCGATATGAAGGATGCCATCGGGCGCCGTTACCGCCGCCAAGATGCCATTGGTACGCCGTTCTGTGTTACGATTGACAGTCAGACGATGGAGGATGATACGGTAACGATCCGTGAAAGAGATACGATGCAGCAATATCGTGTGAATATCAATGAATTAGTGCCTGCCCTTCTTCAAAAATTAGCGAAGTAATAAGGATATGAAAAACAAAATTTTCCCATTAATCATTACTTTCCTTGTTTTATGGTTGGGGATTTTTTCATTGGAAGCGCAAAAAATCCAAGACGAGGTGGTGATTTTGCATACCAATGATACCCATAGTCAAATTGACCCGTACAAAGCGGGAACAGAGAAGGAGGCGGGGGGGATGTTCCGCCATATTTCGTATGTGAATGCTGTGAGGGATAAATATGAAACTGTATTTTTATTTCATGCTGGCGACTTTTCCCAAGGAACCCCATACTATAACCTTTTCCACGGTTATCCAGAAATTCAATTCCTGAATGAAATGAAATATGATGCGGCAACTTTGGGGAATCATGAGTTTGATGATGGGCTTCAATCGTTGGCAGACAGGATAAAAACGGCTGATTTCCCTGTAGTATGTGCCAATTACAAGTTCAAAAACAAGGATTTGAAAAAGTTGGTGAAACCGTATGTGATTATAGAGCGCAATGGGATGCGCCTCGGCGTTTTCGGCCTGACGTGCCATTTGTATCACATGTCGGGATGGCCCAATGTTACCGATACGGCCATCTATCAAGACCCTATTGTTACAGCCAAAAAAATGACATCCAAACTTAAAAAGAAAAATTGCGATTTAATCATCTGTTTGTCGCATTTGGGCATCGGCCCCGACCATAGGATGATGTATCCGGAAATGTGTGATAGTCTTTTGGCAGAAAAAGTGCAAGAGATTGATCTGATTATTGGAGGACATACGCATTACGCTACGCCCCAGCCATCTAAAATCGGACGGGTAAGGATTGTACAAAACGATAAACAGGGGATTACAATTGGTGAATTTATTTTGAAAAGAAAAGAGGAGGGACTTTCAAAGTAAAACGAAATTGTCCCCTTTAATCTTGTAATACTATAATCATAGAATCAACTAATCGCTTCGTTTTTTTATAAGACGTAAAGGGATAATTTCAAAGTGAAAAATACAACTATTTATCAATGAAGTTGTTGATAAATAGAAATCATGGTTTGAACATTTTGGTTCCAATCGTAATGTTTTTTCACATGGGCACGGCCTGCTTTTCCCATTTCTTTTCTTTTTTCGGGATGGTCAAGGAGGTCTTGAATGGCTGTCGCTGCCATTTCAGGGTTGTCTCTTTTTACAATCTTTCCCGTTTCTTCAGGGACAACTACTTCGCAAAAACCTTC
>JAEEUY010000267.1 GCA_016290715.1 Bacteroidales bacterium | reverse complement strand
GGGACATATTGTGCAAAGTCGGGCAATAAAAACCGCAGCAATACCTCTTCAGATTTATCACTCACCATCCAAGTCAGCATGGATGGGACACTTTCCTACTTCAGGAAAGTTTCTTCAGAAGAGGATTATGACTTTTTCAAGTTTTATCTTGACGGGGAAGAGTTAGAATCGCTTTCAGGCACGGTGGATTGGGGAGAGGCTTCATTTCCCATTACAGCCGGTGAACACAGCATCATGTTTTCTTACACCAAAGACGCTTATGTCAACAGCGGTTCTGATTGCGCGTGGGTAGATAACATTTCATGGCCTAACGGTGGTATGGTGGCACCTCACGTAGCCGACATTCACATTACCGCTGCCGGCATTTCACCCAGCAGCAATCCTGTTGCCGGTGCCACTGTTACATTTGATGCCATTTTGGAAAACAGGGGCGACACGGCCAGCTCCACTATAAATCTTGTTCTTTCAACCACTTCTACAGATATTACCCTAACCGATGCTACAGAAACGACGACAAGCGTTTCCCCATTGAATCCGACAACCCTTTCCAACGCTTTTGCAGGAACCATTAATGCCAATCTTGAAAATGATGCCATCGCTGATTTCACGCTCATAGCCACTTATGTTGACAACGAGATCAACAAAGCTGATACCTTCAATTTCTCTGTCAATATCATTGCTTCTTTTCTCCCTGTAATTGCTGTTGCCGAAAACTACAACGACTCTATATGTCCTTCCCATACAAGCCAGTTGGTTGTTACGGAGGTATTAGGCACCGATGAAACACCTGCCTTCCAGTGGTACCGTGATGGAACACCACTTGCCAATGAAACCCACACTACCTTAAATATTGAAAACTTATCTGCCGGCACTTACAATTTCCATGTACAGGCGACCCTCAACAACGAATACAGGAACTCCACTCCTATCACCCTTTACGTATTAGACGTGCCACAACTAACCATTTCCGGAAACGCTTCCGCTTGCGAAAATACCGCCTCTATACTGACAGCCCAAGCTTCAAGCGGAAACAATTACCAATACCAATGGTATGTCAACGCTGCCCTGATTGATGAGGCCACAGAAGAGACCTACACTACCAATGCTGCATTAACGGCGGGCACCTATGAATATAGCTTGGAGGCATGGAACAGCATTTTCTATGATGAATGCAAACTTACAGCGAATTACACTGTTACCGTCAGCACCGCACCCAATATTTTATCCCTCACCAGCGATTTGTCTGACAATAATGCATGCTTGAATGAGTCATTTACTTTGACTGCTGCCAGCGATGCCACAGAAACCACATACCACTGGAGCCGCAATGGAAATGCAATTACAGAAACCGATGCCTCCATTACAGATCAGCTAACCCATGCAGGTGCTGTTGAATATCAAGTATATGTAACTGATGAGAATTGTTCTTCTGCCCCTGTTTCACTAACTATCACTGCCCAAGATCGTCCGACAGCCATATTAACGGTTTCCGAAGAAAACGAATATTTCTGTGCTGAAGATGAAAACGCTACTGCAACGATAGAGGTCGCTTTAACAGGTACTGCTCCTTTCCATTTCTCGCTCTATAACCCTTCCGACAATACGACAACTGAATATAGCAGCAGTAATGCTTCCTACAATATCACCCTTACACCTACGGCAACTACGATGTATCAGCTCATTGATTTGAGCGACCAGTACTGCACTGCGTCCGAAAATCTGGTGGATAGCATCACTATTTTTGCCTCATCATTTATTTTGGCTGAAGATAATATCATTTTGGACTTTAACGGCGGCATACCGGTTATTTCACTTTACCTACTCAACCAAAATGCCAACGACCCTCGCACAACCATTCCATATACTATTGATGACTACAACCACATCGGTTTCACCAACACTACCGGCACATTATACGCAAATCGTACGATTGCCAATACCGATATTACCATGCCAACCACTGCAAGAGGCACTTACCAGTTCGCCATCATCATTGATGGATGCTCATACGAGGTTACCGTTACCATTATTTCTACCGGACTCGTGGAAAATGATTATTCCCCACACATCTACCCTAATCCTACAAGCAACACCATTACTCTTTCATTTGATGAATCTCTCCCACAAAACACACAATACTTCCTTTATGATGTGTATGGAAAACTGGTGAAAAGCGGCACTATTTCCCAACAACAAACAATCTTATCGGTTACGGAATATGCTGCGGGAATCTATTTCATACAAGTTATCTCTGACCAAAAGATCCTTATTCGGGAAAAAATCATCAAGAAATAACCCAAAAATGACAATTCTCAAAAACAACGGCATACGGATAAAGCATGCCGTTATTTTTTTATCCCCAATCAAAAAAAATTTGACCACCTTCGTGAAAAAAATCGTAAATTTGCGCCCTAAAATATAGAACAATAAAAAACAATGTATAATCATTAAAAATTATTGAAAATGAGTAATGTAAAGTATGTTTACACCTTTGGAGGAAAAACAGCCGAAGGTAAAGCTGAAATGAAAAACTTACTTGGCGGCAAAGGTGCAAACCTCGCTGAAATGTGTTTGTTAGGATTGCCTGTACCTGCAGGTTTAACAATCACCACAGAATGTTGTACTGCCTATTATGCAAACAACTGCAAACTCCCGGACACACTGATGGCAGAAGTATGGGAAGGCATGAAGAATGTTGAAAAAATCATGGGATGCAAATATGATGACAGTGAAAATCCATTGTTGATTTCCTGTCGTTCTGGTGCCCGCAGTTCTATGCCAGGCATGATGGATACCGTTTTAAATATCGGATTAAGCTCCAAAACCCTCCCCGGTTTGATTAAAAAAACGAATAATCCCCGTTTTGTATATGACTCTTACCGTCGTTTGATCATGATGTATGCAGACGTGGTAATGGAAAAAGCAGAAGGTATTGAACCAGCAGATGGCCAAGGCATCCGCAAACAATTAGACGATATGCTTGATGCATACAAAGCAGCCAAAGGTTACAAATCTGACACAGAAATCAATGCTGAAGAATTATTGGAATTAGCCAATGCTTTCAAGAAAAGAATCAAAGAAGTATTGGGCACAGAATTCCCTGATGATGCAAAAGCACAATTAGAAGGCGGTATCAAAGCCGTTTTCAAAAGCTGGGATGGCAAAAAAGCTGTTGCCTACCGCCGTATTGAAGGTATTCCTGATGACTGGGGAACCGCTGTAAACGTTCAAGCGATGGTTTTCGGCAATATGGGTGATAATTCCGCTACGGGTGTTGCTTTCACCCGCGACCCCGCTACTGGCGACAACAAGTTCTATGGTGAGTGGC